>JAMFRX010000171.1 GCA_026224995.1 Puia dinghuensis | reverse complement strand
GGTCAGCTGGGCCGGAGCGGTGATGTCGATCTCCAGCGAGTCGGAAGTGACACTGTCGGCTGCGATGGTCTGCTTACCAGGGCTGACGATGGTGTAGGTATTGGCCGGTAGGGCAACGCAATTGGTCTTGTTGCGCGTATTGTAGGCGGCTATAAGGGTAGTGTCGGGGGTGAAAGTGACATCGACGCTGGCCGCAACATTCCTCGTGGCCGATGCTGCTATCCGGATCGTACTGTCGCCGGAGACCCCAACAGGGGTGTGAATAAAGGGCGCCGTCACCGTATTGGAGGTAGACGCATAGTCTCCTTTGACGAAGACCAGGAGGTCACTGGAATCGAGCTGATTCTTTTTACAGGCGATAAACACCGCCAGCAGCAGAACCGCAGTATATAGAAATGCTTTTTTCATATCCATTGTTTAGGTTCGTGAAGAGTTAGTTAGGGCATTTTACGCCGGTTACAAAAGCCACTTTCTTGAAGGCTACGGCCGTGTAGCCATGGCCGGTGAGGTCGGTGACATTCCCGGCGGTGTCGACTTCATTAAATCTCCAGTAGGCGAGCAGCCCTTTGGAGGTCGGGTCGACATAGCAGAGATTGTTGATCAGCTGTGCGCTTGTTTGTGCCGTCGTCCATACCCTTGCTTCACTCACATAGCCATTGGTGAGACGTCCATCTGCTGAGTAGCCGACATGGAATCCGCCGGAGTAGGTATCCGTAAGGTTGATGCCTCCCTGCTCGGCGACCGTATAGTTGTCGAGCGCGCCGTTTACATAGACGCTGATGGTGGAACCATTGTACACGGCGGCGACATGATACCATTCTCCGGTGGAGAAGAGCGTATTGCCGGCTACGGGATACTTATTTCCGTTGATCAGACCCCCGGCCAGCTCTACCTGGTTGTTCTGGATGGCGACATCGCCGAAACGGACCAGGAAGTTCTCTTCAATGCCGATCACCGAGCTGATGAAGGGGTTCACCGTCTGGAAGGCGTTTACATAGACGCGGGCTTCGAGGGTCAGGTTAGGAACGCTGGCAAGCGTGGGGTCCGTCTGGAAGCTGGGTACCGTAAAATAATTAGGGGAGAGCACCGTCGCCTGGGTGATGATCGTCTGGTTGATCAGGACAAAGATGGTGCGGGAGGGTTCCAGCACAGACAGGGGGCCATCGACAGACGTGATCGTTACCGGAACGCAGTAGATGGACCCTTGGACAAAATTGTCGGTCGACGTGATGCTCAGCTCCGCGGAGGAGGAGACGCTGGTACCGGAGGAGATCACGACATTGTCGGCGGACAGGGTATAGCTACCCGCCGGCGGAGCGGTATAGGCGGTGCCGCTGAGCTTGTTGAAGGCGGTCAGCAGCGTCGTATCCACCTGGATCTTGATCGTGACATCTTTGGTGACCTTGGTGGACGACGTCACCGAAAGGCCGAGGCCGCTGGGGCCGTCTACCGTAAATTTTTCGGAGGCGGATTGTTCCGTTCCGGTGAAATAGACCACGTCGTGGTATTGCGCGGATTTTTTACAGGCGTAGGCCAGGCATCCCAGGAGGATCACAACCGACGCCAGATATATCGTTTTTTTCATTTTTCTTTTTTTAGGGGTTATTGAACAGGTGGATTTGCTTCTTCAAGGCAGGTACGCATATATTTATACGGTGGGGTCAGGTTATAATCCCGTTCGAAGTAAAAGGCGCCCCAGCCGGCTTTTTTCCCCTGTGTCGGCTGCCAGCGCTCCATGCCTTGCAGGGATTCCAGCTGATTGCCGAACTGATCGAGGGTATTGCCATTGGCCTCGGTGAAGGGTGCGCCGCCCGTGGCCCACCAGTCACCGAGGTTTTCGGTGACGATGAATTTCGAAGTGGGGCAATAGGCGGCCACCGAGGCATAGCGCGATTGCAGGAAGGTCGCCGAGCTGGTAGTTACACCTTGCGTATAGGCCTGGTTGACGAAGTAGTTAACATACGGTTCCGTTGCGGCGGGTGGCAGGGTGTTGTAATAATCGATGACCAGGAGCTTGCTGGGATTGGAAGACAAGGGCCCGAGGAACTGGCCCAGATATTTTACGAAGATGGTGAAATTGGCGCCCGTGAGATAGTCGCCATTCGGTTCATAGTCGCAGTCGAAGCCGTCAAGGTCATAAGCATTCACCTGGTTGAGGAAATATTGCGCGAACTGGATGATACCCGCGGAATCCAGCTGGGCCCACGGGAAGGTCTGCATCTGCACGATGGCGACCGCCAGCATTTTCGTCCCCTTTGTCTTCTGGACGAAACGCATCTCGGTATAGGCAGTGGGGTTGTAAGAGGCGATGGTGTCGTCCTTCTTGTCGGTTGGAATACCACCCCAGAGGCTGATGATGTCCACACTATCCGGCACGCCCATAAAGTGCTGGCCATAAGAATAGGTCTGGGAATACTCCGAGAACCAGCCATAGCAGATCTGGTGCGGGGAGGCCTTATAAGCGCGGAGGTTGGCATAATAGGCATCACTGTAGACAGTGGGTGTTTGCAGTGCCAGCGGATCGGGAGTCGTCTGTTTCTTGCATTGCAGCAGCGCAAGACTGGCGATAGCTGCTACAAGGGAAATTGGGAATGATATCTTCATTTCAGTAAGTTTCTTTCGAAAAAATAATTTTATTAGCCATCTTGAGCCGAATGGGTGTTTTTATCCATTAAGGTTTCTGATCCCACCATAGCTTGGTTCCGCCATTATCGGCGCCGCCCAGCTCGGCGACACCTGTCTGCACACCGGAGGCATTGCTCTGGTATTCGGTTTGCGGGAACGGCAGCCGTCTTATCTGGGTCGTCGTATTGATCAGTCCTCCGCTGTTGTTCACTACGACAGGGAAAACCTTGGGATAGCGCATCCGGCGGAATTCCGTCCAGGCTTCCTGACCGTCGGGATAGAGGGCGATCCACTTCTGGGTGAGTATTCGTTCGTACTGCGTTTCTACAGGATCTGTTGCCTTCCAATGGATGGTGATCGTACTGAGCGACGAGCCGTTGTTCACATTATTGCTGGCATCGGCCAGGTCGACATAGGTGGCGGGCTTATCGGTGGAATCCAGGATATAGGTTGCGGCGGAACCGGCACCTAAATAGGTAAAGTTGGTCTGGATACCCGTCTCATAGAAGCTTTGCGCGGTACCGCCCATATTCCAGCCTCGTACGGCGCCTTCGGCCCGGAGGAAGAACATCTCTGCCGCGGACATCCAGGGTATTGGGCTGGTGCTGGCTACGTTCAGCGTAGAGAAGGGGGTCGTATATGCGCTGATATTGGTGATGCTGATACCGTTACGAATGCCATGATAGGTGCCATCCGGGGCCAGGTCGAAGAGATAGCTGACCCGTGGATCTTTGTAGCCTTTCATGAAGGATTCCATATTCGCACCCATGCGGATATCGTTGAAGTTGTAGCAGATGATCTGCAGCGGATTGTGGATATTGACCCCGTCGGCGCTTTGCAGAAAGGCGTTGTCAGCATTCGTGGTGAAAACGCCATAGGAGTTATTCACCGCGGCCTCGGCCATCTGCTGTGCGAGCGTGGGATTGGCATAGGCCATGCGCATGGCCAGCCGCAGCTGCAGGGAGTTGGCGAACTTGAGCCATTTGGTATAATAGCCGCCATAGATCAGGTCTTAGCTGGCGAGGGGTTTTGAGCCGGGGTTCTTGGTGACATAGTCGCTGAGGGTCGAAATGGCCGAGTCCAGATCCGAGAAGAAAGAAGTGTAAATATCCTTTTGGGCGTCGTAGGGAGTGGTCAGGCTGCCGCTGCCGAATTGAAAATAGGGCAGGGGGCCGTACATATCCGTGGTGCGGCTTATGGACTCTACCTTGATGATCTGGGCCAGTGCGAGGATGTGCTGTTGGGAAGGGTCGGTGCCTACATTCTTTTTTATGGCCAGCCAGGCAGGCATGACGCCGAGGAAGGCGCGGCCAAAAGCCTGTCCATACCAGGACGGGGTCATATTGTAGGTGGTATTGTTGGAGCCGCCGAACCAGTTGTCGCTGGCGCCCATGAAACCCGAGTAGACATCACCGGCAAGGTTTTCCACCTCCTGGTACATCTCGTCGCGAAAGGCGGGTTCCTGGGCGACCGGGAAGACATTCTGCTCCATTTGCGAGAAGAATACACCCGTCGCCAGGTTATCGTACTGTAGCTGCTGATCCGTAGCTCCGTTGGGATTGGTATTGTAATCCCTGAAGTTCTTTGTGCAGGAGCAGGTGAGCGCCAGCGCGAGGCCTGCAAAAGCCCACCGGATAGAAGAATAAAAGGAATTGCCTGTATGCATATATAATACTTTGGAATGTTAGAATTGAACTTTTACACTAAAGCCGAGGCTGCGAAGAGACGGCTGCATGAAATAGTCGATACCTTGATAATAGGTGCCGGTATTGGCGGTGGATTCGGGATCGAAAGGCGCTTTATTGTAGAACATGAACAGGTTGCGTCCGATGGCCGACAGCGTCAATCCATGTAGCCGGTCGTGGAAGAAGGAAGCCGGGAAGGTATAGCCAAAGGAAGCTTCACCCAGCCGGACATTTGTCGCGCTGTAGACGTACATTGAACCTACGCCCGCTACGCCACCGCCGACGACGGAGTAATAACCCTCCGCAGGGATGCGGTAGCCGTTGACCAGCGCTCCGCCGTTAGTCCTGGCATCTGCCGAAGCCTTTGACACGCCAAACCCATCCATGATCGCCTGGGTGATCGATACGCCCACGCCGCCTATCCGCGCGGTAACAAGGAAGCTGAGGTTGAAATTCTTGTAGTCTATGGAGTTCCGGAAGCCGATATTATACCGTGGGCTCGCATTACCCGCCTTTATGTAGGTGTTGGGCGCGGAGGTCACAGACTGCGTGACAGACCCTACGTCGATATAGCCATGGCCGTCCGTTTCGAGGGTAGTCACATAGATATCGCCGATCGACCCGCCTTTTACGAGCGCTTCCATGTAGCTGCCGGTGCCGCCTATGCTGACAGAGTCTACGCTGACGGTGCTGCCTGTAGCCTTGTCCGTGTAGTTGGTGAGCAGCTTGATGATCTTATTGCGGTTGAGCGAGAAGGTTGCGGTCCCGTTCCAGTTGACGCGGCCAAAGCGTTCGTTGATGCCAAGCGCCGCCTCGACGCCTTTGTTGGATACCTGGCCGGCGTTGATGTAAAAGCTGCTATAGCCTGTGCTGGGCGCCAGCGTTGGGTTGAACAGCTGGTTGTACGTAGAGCTCTGGTAGGCCGTTACATCAAGGGAGAGCTGATTACGCAGGAATTTGAGGTTAAGGCCTGCTTCGAAAGACTTCGTGCGTTCGGGCTGTAGACCTTCGGCCGGGAGATAGGAAGAAGTGGAAGGGAAACCACCGATAATGGGATAGCTGGCAATGGTGATAAACCGCTGCGGAGCATTCCCCACTTCGCTATACGAACCCCGCACTTTTATAAAGGATACGGCGTCGGAATGCATGTGCAGCAAGTCGCTGATTATGCCAGAGGCGCCGACCGAGGGATAGAAGATGGAATTCGCCGTGGTGTTGACCAGCGCAGAAGCCCAGTCGTTCCTGCCGGTGGCGTTGAGGAAGATCATGTTCCTATAGTTGAGCTCCACATTGCCGAATACACTCTGGGTTTGGTCATGATAGCCGTCCTGTACAGGTGTGGCCAGGGCGGGGTTGACATTGACGAAATTGAACAGGTTGGGTACGCTGAGCAGGAAGCCGCCATAGCCTGTGAGAGAATATTTAGTGTCCAGCAGGCTGCTCCCGATATTGGCAGTCAGGGTATAATCATGCAGGAAGCTCTTATTGATGTTTACCAGCACATCCGCATACAATTGTCCTGTGGTGCCGTTGTTGTTGTAGTAGGCGCCGGCGGGTGAGGCGAAAAGCCCGGCGGTAGAAGCGTCGAACTTCTTTTCCATCACGGCATTGTTATTGTCATATTTCACACGGCCCGTGATATTTATCCAGGGGAGGATATCGTATTTCAGGCCGGCGCTGAGGACATAGCGCTTCTTATCATTGTTAAAGTTGTCACGGTTGACGATCCAATAGGGGTTTTGCATCTGGAAGCCTTCATCGCCAAAGGGCCAGAACTGAGTTTTGAAATTGCGGGTCGGATCGTAGCGTTCGTAGATCTGATATTTCCGGATATCGTCGCCGCGGGGGAAAAGATAGATCGGGATAAGTGGATTGAAGTACTGACCCTGCGCCAGCATGTTCTGTTCCAGCGCGTCGACATACATGACGCCCAGATCGAGGTTCATCTTGTCGTTGAGGAAGCTGGAAGTATTACGAAGAGAAAAATTATACCGGTTTAATTTGTTATTGGGGATGATCCCGGTTGCATTCACCGCGGCTGCCGAAAGGTAGGTCTGGTTCTTGTCCGTGCCGGTGGACACGCTGATGGTGTTGGTGGTATTGGTGCCGGTCTGGAAAAAGTCGGTGGGCTTATACGTGCTTGGCGTCGTCAACGAGTCGCCCCAACTGGTATAGCTGCCAGGGTCGGAGCCGTATTTATTCTGAAATTTCGGCATGACGAAGGGGCTGAAGAAGCTGGTGTTGTTGGTGACGCTGACGCGTAGCTTTCCGCTGATCCCTTTTTTGGTGGTGATGAGGATAACCCCGTTGGCTGCCTGGCTGCCATAGAGCGCGGCCGCCGCCGGACCAGTCAATACCGAGATCGAGGCGATGTCGTCGGGGTTGATATTGGAGATGCCGTCACCAGACGAGCCGGAGCCGGAGAAGACATCGGCAGGCTGGGTGCTGGTGAGGTCGGGCAGCTGTACGCCATCCACGACATAGAGAGCGTTGTTGTTGCCGAACAGGGATTTGGCGCCACGCATGACCACCCTTGCCGAGCCGCCGATACCGGAGCTGCTGCTATTGATCGTCACACCGGCTACTTTCCCGTTGAGGCTGTTGACGAAATTGGCGTCCTTTACCGTGTTGACCTCGTCACCTTTGACTTCCTGTACATTATAGGTGAGCGCCTTGGTCTGTCGCTTGATGCCTAATGCCGTCACGACCACTTCGTTGAGCTCTGCCAGCGCCTTTTGCAATACGATTTCGATGGTGGTGCGCCCTTTTATGGGAATATCCAGCGACTGGTAGCCGACAAAAGAAATGGCCAAGGTCTGGGATGATCCGGCATTGATCGTGAAGTGGCCATTTTCGTCGGTCGTGATGGAGATATGAGTGCCCTTAACCGTCACCGTAGCGCCTTGCAGTGGAAGGCCTTCGGAGCTGGTGACGGTACCCGTGATGACTATCGGGGGCGGAGTCGCGGGTGGAGACGTTTCGGCCGGCGAGACCGTAGCCGGGGTCTTCTCTTTAATGAAGATCGTCTTGTTCTCGATGACGAAATCGATGGGCTGATCTTTTAAAATGACATCTAAAAAATCTTTCACCGGCATGTTCTTTGCAGAAATAGTCACAGGCTTGATGCCATGCAGCAAACCCTTGTTGGCAAAGATGGTGTACCCCGTTTGGGTTTCGATGATGTTGAAAACTTTATCCAGCGCGACATTCGTGCCGGAGAAAGTCACGGTTTGAGAGAAGGTCTTCGCATTGGCATTCAACAGACCCACTACAAGCAGCGCAATAGTTAGCTTCATGACTAACAGTATTTTGGTGATGGACTGCACAACATTCCCGCTACAAAAAGCAGTTTTTTGCATAAATTCGCTTTGGTTTAGTTAAGAAAGAAAAGTTTCAGTCAAACTCAAATTCAAGATTAACGCGAACCATCGGCCGCCCGGATTGCACTCCGAGGCGGCTTTTTTCTGTTAACCCTTATGGTGGTTTTTCATTTATTTCAAGGTAGTACGACTAGCTTCCTCCCTTCTTCCAGCCTGAAGTGAACCTTGGATAGCTGCAGACCACCCAGCACTTCGGCTAAAGAAAGGTCCCTGCCCATCTTACCGATGAATTCCAGTTTAGGGATACCCTTTTCGTACACGACGTCTATATTGTACCACCGCTGCAATTGCCGCATCACCTCTTCGAGGGTGGCATCCTGGAAATCGAAGACGCCGTTCTTCCAGGCCATCACTTTCTCCACATTGGCATCGGCGACTATGTTTATCTGTGCGGACAGGCCCGTCTGCGCCTGCTGTCCCGGTCTGAGGACCGCTTTTTCGCCGCCGCTGACGATCCGCACCGATCCTTCCAGCAGGGTCGTGTTGACGGTCGTTTCATCTTTATAAGCATTGATATTGAAATGAGTGCCCAGGACCTGGACCTGCGTCGCGTCGTTGATCTTCACAAAAAAGGGCATTCTGTCGCCGTTGCCGGAGCGCATGGGAGCCACTTCGAAATAGGCTTCGCCGGTGACTTCCACGGTCCTTTCCCGACCGGTGAAGACGGTGGGGTAGCGTAGTGAGGAGGCTGCATTGAGCCATACTTTCGTCCCGTCGGGCAGCGTTACCTGGAACTGCCGCCCTTTGGGGGTGGTCATGGTATTGTAGGCCGGCTCCGCTGCGGCGGCGCCTTCCGTATTATAGGCCAGCTGGCCGTTGTTCAGCACGACCTTGGTCCCGCCCTGGCTGGCAACTAGGCCATTGCCCAGGCTGTCCAGCACTACGGTATGGCCATCGGCCAGGGTGAGGATGGCGCCCTGTTTTCCCGGGGCGATATCATTCTTTACCGGCGCCGCCTTGGCGATAACCGATGGAACAGGACGACGGGTGGGGAACAAATAGATGCCGGCGCCGATCAGGAGTAGAACGGCCGCTACGGAGGAATAGCGTATCCAGAGGAGTCTTGACGGCCTGACAAGCGGAAGTGGTTCTTCTTTCCCCAGGATAGCCGGCAGCCTGGCCTCCAATCTTATCCTGAGCTCTTCGTTCACGCGGTCCTGGCCAACGACCTGCCTGAGCTGCTCGAGGACCAATGCCTTTGCTTCCGGGGACTGTTCGTCCTGTGACAGCCAGTCGATAAGGGCTTCGGCTTCTTCCGGAGAAACTCGTCCTTCCAGGAGTCGTTTGAAAATATCGTTGTAGGGATAAGATGTCGGCACGTTAGCTGGTTTTATTAGCCAGGTAACGGAGCAGGGAAAGGGATAGGGGGGTGGGGGGCCAACTATTTTCAGGAGAGCAGGTTCAGGGCGGCCAGTACCACCAGGAACAGGGAGCCGGAGTGGCCGGAGAGATTGGTCCGGATGGACTTGTTGGCCGCTACCAGGTATTCTTTGATGGTCAGGGGTGAGATGCCCATCTCTTCGGCGGCTTTTTTATAGGTCTGGCCTTCCAGCTTTACAAGCTCGTACGCTCTTTTTTGCTGTTTTGGGAGCTGTTCGATGGCCTGCCGGAGGATCGCCGTGAGCTGCTGCTGGTGCAAATGCTGCTCTATATGTTCATAGAATTCGCCGGCCAGGAAGCCGAATCGCTGTCGCAGCCGCCGGTCGCGCTTGAGCCGCCGGAAGAAGTCGTGGACGAGGTTCAGGGCGATCCGGTACATATAGCCGGTAAAGTCTTCGGTGATGCCTTTGCAATCCCTGCGCTGCCAGATACGGGTAAAGAGTTCCTGGACCAGCTCTTCGGCAAGTCCGGGGTCTCGGATCATACCGAGGATATTCAGATAAAGGCGGGGACTATAGTACCTATAGAGGGTGGTAAACGCCTCTTCGCTGCCGGACTGCATTGCCTGCACCAGCGCTGGTTCATTATGTAGATTCTCATTCAGCAAGCTTACCTTAACCTTGATTACCAGTTAAAAATAGATAAAAAATCATTAAATGCAAGCCCGCCATCCTAAGTCGTCAGGAATTATTCGGCCAATCGTTTACGCACGCCGGTCAAAAAGGCTTTCCGCTATCCTCGAGGATACCGGGTGCAAAACGTGCGGGAAGGTCCTTAGCTTTGGGAAGAATAAACGATAATAGACTATGGCAACGACAAAATGGGTTTTGGACGCCACACATTCGGAAGTGCTGTTCAAAGTAAGACACCTGCTGATCTCCAAGATAACAGGGCAATTTCAAAAATTCGACGCAAGCGTGGAAACGGAAGGGGACGACCTGGGAACCGCAAGAGTGAGTTTCACTGCCGATGTCCATTCCGTGTCCACCAATAATGAGCAACGCGATGCGCATCTGAGGAACAGCGACTTCTTCGACGTGCAGAAGTATGCGCAGCTCACCTTTACTGCGGATAAGCTGCAGAAGATCGACGATGAGCACTATACCATCACCGGGACGTTGACCATGCACGGGATCAGCAAACAGGAAGCCCTGCACGTCGAATATGGCGGGATGGTGAAGGACCCCTGGGGGAATACCCGGGTGGGCTTTACGGTGACCGGCAAAATCGATCGCAAGGATTATGGGATCAGTTTCGGCATGGTATCGGAAACGGGCGGGGCTTTGCTGGGCTATGACGTCGAGATCCATGTGCAGGCCGAATTTGTAAAAGTGGTCCCATAGAAGGCGAACTATTCGGTTGTCTGCATGGCCGGATCATCGGCCCATGCTTTCTCCAGAGCGGACAGGAAGATCTCCGGGGCCTGGGCGCCGGATACGGCATACCGATCGTCCAGCACGAAAAAAGGCACCCCGTTGATACTTAGGGTGGCGGCTATCGCCTCGTCCTTGCGTACTTTATCGGCATACAGGTCGGACGAAAGCATTTCTGCAACCTCCTGTGCATTCAGGCCGACACCCGTTCCTATTGCGAGGAGGGTATCGGGATCGTCGATATTTTTCCCCTCGACGAATTGCGCCTTGAACAAGGCTTCCTCCGTGGCATCCGCCAGGTTCCTGCATTTCGCCAGCTGTATCAGGCGGTGCGCATTGAAGGAGTTGGCCATCAGCATTTTGTCAAAATCAATCGATAATCCCGCACTCGCAGCCGACTGGTTCACGTGCCGGTTCATCTGCACTGCCTGTTAACGCGACACTCCTTTACGTACCGCCAGGTAATCAGTTATATTTACCGAGGCGTCTGTTTTCAGTGCCGGGTCCAATTCGAAGCTATGCCATTCCACTTGTACCCTGTCGCGTTGCGGGAACTGCGCCAATGCGGCCTCGAATTTATGTTTGCCTATGTAGCAAAACGGGCACCTTATGTCTGACCAGATATCTACTTTCATATTTGTAGTTTTTCGTTATTCTATTTTCTATCCTGGCGTTATTAAGATTGGTCTATGGTAAGTTGTGCGAGTAAGCTATCCAATTGGCCTTTGAGCTGCTGGTATTCCTTTTGTCCCAGGGAAATGCAACTGCCAAGCGTTTCGGGTATTTTCTTTGCGTTTTGTAAAAGGTCCTTTCCTGCAGGTTTCAGGGTTATTACAACGGAGCGTTCATCCTCCATATCGCGCTGACGGTCAAGGATCCCTTTTTGCTCCAAGCGCTTTAATAAAGGCGTCAGGGTGCCGCTATCGAGGTATAGCCGTGCGCCCAGATCTTTAACCGTGATACTTTTTACTTCCCACAATACCAGCAGCACAAGATATTGCGGATAAGTAATGTCGAGCGCCTCAAGGATCGGGCGATAAACGGCTATTACCTTTCGGGATAAAGCATAGAGCTTAAAACAAAGCTGGTTATCCAATTGTAATTTATCCATCTCGCACAATTTAATTGTGCAAAATTAAAATAATTTTTTGAATGTACTATATTTCATTTGCCTTATTATACCTTGTCAGTCTGCTGCCCTTAAAGGTTTTGTACAAAATATCCGATTTTATTTATATCATCATTTACTATATCATCGGTTACAGGAAAGAAGTGGTTTTTAGTAATCTTTCCCTGGCGTTTCCTGAAAAGACCGTGGCAGATAGGAAGGCGATTGCCAAAAGGTTTTATCACAATTTCACCGATAACTGGATCGAGGTCATCAAAATGATAAGCATTTCGGAGAAGGCCATCCTAAAACGCATTTCCACAGATTTTACTGTGTTTGAAGATATCCATAAACAAGACCGTAGTTGTCAGATGCTCATGGGGCACCTGTTTAACTGGGAGTGGTGCAATGCCGGCGTTCCCACCGGCGTTCCTTTTAAGACCCTGGTAGCTTATTCACCCATCACCAGCAAAATATTGGACCGGCTATTCCTGTATATACGCCAGCGTTTTGGCTGCATAATGTTACCAAATAATGATATGCGGCGGTCTATGATTCCTCACCGCCATCGCAAGTATCTTCTGGCTTTGGTAGCGGATCAGAATCCGCCAAACCCTGCAAAAAGCTATTGGCTCAACTTTATGGGCGTACCAACTTCATTTTTGCAGGGACCAGAGAAAGGCGCACGCATGGGCAATATACCCGTTGTTTTCCTGCCTGTCATTAAAGTGCGCAGGGGTTACTATGAAATAAAAGGGATATTGTTGGACAATGATCCCGGTTCTTCGAAAGAAGGGGAGGTCACACGAAAATATGTTACCGCGCTGGAGGAGATCATTCGCAAGTATCCTGAACTATATTTATGGAGCCACAAGCGTTGGAAACACGCATGGAAAGAAGAGTATCGCAAGCTGTGGATTGGAAATTGAATGTGTCCTTACCCGCGGTTTCGTTAAGTTTGCACCTATGGTCGACCAGCTTTTTCAAGATATGGCCTTGACAATCACTTTGACTGATCAGGAAAAAGAACTTCTCAGGAGCGTGCTCATTCCCAAAAGCGTACGAAAAAGACAATACCTGCTACAGGCAGGGGACGTATGCCAGCATGCAATCTTTGTGGCCAAAGGCTGCCTTCGCTCATATACCATCGATGAAAACAAGGTGAAACACATCTTCCAGTTTGCCATCGAAGGATGGGCTATCAGCGATATGTATAGCTTCCTCACCGGCGAGCCCGCCAAGTATTATGTAGATGCAATAGAGGACTCCGAACTCTACCTGATGGATAGGGCCGGAAAGGAGGAATTGCTGGATCAGATCCCCGGGATGGAAAAGGTCTTCAGGCTGACCATGGAAAAGAGCTATATAGCTAACCAACGCAGGATCAATGCTATGCTTAACAACTCCATAAAAGAGAGATACCTGTCCTTTGCCAATACATATCCGCAAATCGTGCAACGGGTCCCGCAACACATGATCGCTGCCTATCTCGGGGTATCGGCTGGCACCTTAAGCCGCATGCGCAAACAGCTTGCAAGTGGGGGGTGATCAGGGATTCCTGCAAATAGGTTCTATTTAACAAGATAGGGTGAGACATCTAACCTAACAATCAAAAAAATAACGAATAGCCGCTCCCTTTTCCCTTTTTCGGTTCAGTTTTCTGAGACATAGCCTGAGTATAAGACGCGATTTCTTGTTCAAGGTGTTTCCTATATTGCCCGAACAGGAACGCGTAGAAAATCTGCATATCCTCTTGTTTTCGTGTCTCTTGGAGTGCCACGTAGTAGTCTGCTTTATCTTCCTTGAATACAATAGCCAGGGGCAATCCATGATAAGCCTGAATGTAATTCATTAGCAGCCGGCTGGTACGGCCATTGCCATCATAAAAAGGATGGATCGAGACAAGATCAAAGTGAGCAGTAAAAGAGAGCTTTAGTTGCTCTTCGTCACCCTTGACGTTAGGAAGGTTTTCATCCAGACGCTTGACAAACTCCGTGGTATAGGGTATCACTTTATCGTAATTGGGAAAGTAGCTTCCCCCTGCACTGACATTTCCTTTACGGAACATTCCTTTGGAAGCGTCAATCTCGCCAAACACCGTATTGTAGACACTCCCGGTATTTTTCATCACGAGAGCATTAATATGTTGGATAAATTCAACAGTAATGGCTTTTTTTGCTGCTGCAGCTTCTAATACATATCGGAGGGCGGCATAGTGATCCTTGACCATTAAACTATGCAGTAAGGGCTTTCCTTTGGGCGTGATATCTTCTTCCAAAAGCAAACGGGTCTCCACCTCCGTCAAGGTGGATCCTTCAATACTGGAGGAGTGATGGACGATGGTATATTCATTGAATTTCTCGTGATCCAAAACATCCTGCAAGTTCAATTCTTTGTACCGGCTCAACAATATGGAAATACCACTCGGCATAGTTTCTAATCTTCTGATAATCAAATGGAAGCTGTTCTTATGGACAGCGAGGCGGGATCTATCACAGCAAATTTAAGAATTTTGACTGAACCGTCCGGCAAAATCGGGGTAGGGGAGTCTGCCGGCGAAAACGCAACAATTTTCGTGTATCCCTGTCGTTCATAAATACGATGAAATATGGTAAAGGATCCGATAGCTTATTAAATGTCATTGTACCCCTTCTAGCCGGTGTTTTCATCTATTGGACTACCACGACCGATCACGGCGGTTTTACTCATACCAGCTCATATGTAAGGACGGATCAATATTCACAAAAAGGGGAAAATAGTACACTGGTCGTCTTTGCTAGCCAGTCTGATATCGAAGACCTTGTCAGCAGCTGCCCTCTGGCCGTGGAGATGGCGCATAAAAGCAACCATCAGATCAGGAAGGCAATTAAGCATGACCGGAATTACCTGAACGACATTTTCAATGTGTATAACAACGGCTGCAAACCGGTGGCCGGAAGCGAATAGTAAGAACAGGATGGGAAGAGCAGGCCTTGTTGAACGCCATAGTCTATTTAACATAATGTTAATTATAAGACAAAGGTCAGCCTCAATAATCGACTGCATAGTCTTTCTGGAAAGGTTGACCACTCCAGGCCTTGCGCTGCGTCCAGTCGGCAAACGGGTCCGTCCAGAACTTATGATCAGCGGGTAAGCCAAGGGGAAGGAATCCCAGCGAAGTAAGGTACATGCTGCCCGAATTGGAATAGTAGTCTGCGATTCCCGGCTGATGACCGGCGAAGCCCAGCTGCAGCCAGCCTTCGGGGCTGAAGACACCCGGCTGTTCGAAGAGCCGCTTCATCACCGCGGTGAGCGCACAGCGCACCTGGGCCGGGGAAAGCGTGGCCGGCAGGCTGTCTTCGAGGGCCAGCTGCGCCAGGGGCTGAAAAGCGCCGACCCGGTAAGTCACCGACCGGCCAAAGGCCGGGTATGTTCCTTCCGGCGAGATAAAACGTTCCAGGAACTCGGAATAGCGCTGCATGCGTTTGAGCGACCGCTCATAGCCGGACTTATCGGCCTTCCCATGCTGTAGCTGCACTTTCAGGATGTCCGTGAGCATCGGCTGGATGACATAGCTATTGTAATAATCGAAATGGAAATGCTGCCCGTCGGAATACCAGCCATCGCCGACATACCATTCTTCTGCCTTGTGCACGGCCAGGTCTATGCGCAGCGGATCGTATTCCTCGTCGATGGAAAGCAGAAAGGCTTCGATGAGCGCTGCAAACAGCAGCCAGTTATTATAAGGCGGCCGGATATGCCGCAGCTTTTTGAAGTTGCTTATATACCGGTCCTTAGTAAGCTTGTCCAACGGCGCCCATAGCGTCTTTGGCGCCCGAAGAAAAGTATGGGCTATGTATGAAGCATCCACCAGCGGCTGCCCATCGCTATCCCAGTCCAGGCAATCCGGGCTGGCAGGATCGACTGCATGGGCCAGGCTTTGCAGCGCCTGCTCCCGCAGCAGGGATCTGGATTTGCCCTCCGGGGTGCCGTCATCCGGAAGGGAAAGCCAGGGGGCCAGGCCGGCCATCAGCCGGCCAAAGCATTCCATATACGCTACCGACTTGTTGCGTCCGTCCCAGATGGGGCTGTATTCCATGACCATGTTCTTGCGGAGCTTTGCCTGGCTCATGTTCAGGAGAACGGGTGCCGCGATCTTCCGCAGCAACTCGGCCCAGTAAGCGCGGTCGGCCGGGCCGGCAGGCGGTTCTGCCGCTGGCTTGATCGAACCAGTCGCAACGGGCCCCTGCCCTGGTGACGGAGTCTGGCCAATTGGATGAGCCGCAGCAGGAAGGATGCCGAAGGCACTGGCCAGGGATGACCAGCGGATAAAATTTCTTCTGCGCATATTTTAAAGGTACATTATTTCCGATCCGGCCAGCAGGAATGCTCCTGTCCCATAGGCCTCCGTGCTGTTCGCATCCGCGGCTCCGGGCTTGTCGCCGATCTGTTGGACCCAGCCCAGTTTTCCATCCGGCTGCACGGCGGCTTTCAGCGCATTCCAGGATCGCAGCGTTGCAGGCCAGTATTCCTTGCGTGAAAGAACCCCATGATGGATGCCCCAGGCCAGGGCATAACAGTAAAAACCTGTTCCGCTGGTTTCCTCGTTCGGATAGCTGCCCGGGTCCAGCAGGGACGTATGCCAGGTGCCGTCCGGCTGCTGCAGGGCGGCGATCCGGGCCGCCATTTTCCTAAACAGCTGGATGAACCGGGGCCGGTCGGCATAGTCCTCGGGCATATTGGCCAGCATGCGAACGAGCCCGCCCATGACCCAGCCATTGCCCCTGGACCAGAACACTTTTTTGCCGTTGGCTTCCCGCTGCGCAAAGTAGCGGCTGTCGCGGTAATACAGGCTTTCTTTTTTGTCCAGCAAATAATCCGTCGTCTTCCACCATAGCGTGTCGGCCTCATCCAGGTAGCGCCGGTCGCCGGTCGCAGTCGACAGCATCGCCAGCGCGGTGGGCCCCATGTACAGGGCATCGCACCAGGCCCATTCCCGCAGGTGGATATTGTCCTTCCATTCCAGGGATGCGGTATGCGGCAGGGCGCAGATGGTGTCGGCCAGCGCCCGGAAATGCGCGATCATCGCAGGGTCTTTGTACACCTGCGAAAGCTGCGCATAAGTCTGACCGATACAGTAATCGTCTGCCATCGTCCGTCGCGGACCGGTATTCCATTCCAGGGAATTGCCGATCTCGCGCAGGGCCTTGTAATAAGCCGTGTCCCCGGAAACCTTGCCGAGGGCGAAGATGCCGGTATAGCCGGCAGCATTCACCCAGTCGTAGGCGGGCCAGCGCATACTCTGCGACCAGGAGGACAGCTGCCAGTTGGCGACTTTCTTCATGAGCGCGAGATCTTCAGCCTGGCTTTGCCTTTGTCGGGCGCCATCGGAGGATGCTTGCCCCTGAGCGTCAGTGGGTGCCTGTCCCCGGGCGGCGGTAAGCGTCATAACACAAGAACTAAACAGGATAAATAGCTTGTTCATATAGGGTTGTTCATTTTTCGATGTTCAATTTTATCGTACTGCCGGCATAAGGCGCCTGCGGCAGTGTACAGTCCAGCTGCCGTTCCTGCCCGGTCCCCGGCAATTGCAGGCCGAGGTGCAGCCCGGCCAGCTTTTGAGTCGGATCGGCTACATAGACCTCCGGATGAGAGCCATGCGCATTTCTGATCAGGAGCATACAAGGACGGTCTGTGGTGAGCGTAACAGGTCCATCGGAAAGCGTTCCCGCCGAGAAGAAGACGACCTGCAGGATATCGGGCGCCTGCTGCTCTACCGCCTGTAGGTTCGCCGTATTTTGCACGATGCGAATGGGCTTCCCGTCATAGGCCGCCATGGCGGCGGGACTATTGATGCCGGGAACGATCACATAGGCATAGTTGCCGTCGGAAGGCGCCACCCCATGATCGATCCATAGGGTAAAGACCTTACCCGAGACCTCGTCTTTAGGGCCGCTATGATTGATGCGGTACCAGCTACCGGATTGCTTGCCGGTACTGACCTCGATGTTGCCGCCGGCAGGGAAAAAATAGCCGACGCTGTCGTGCCAGACCCAGCGCGGGGCGCCGGCGGTTGGATGGTCAGCGGAGGTCCGCACCTCGCCCTTCAGCCAGCACTGGTTAACAGTTGTCGTAATATCTTCCGCCGCCTTGCTGCCTATGCCCGCCCCCAGGCAGACGATCTCCCGGTCGAAAAAGAACCAGGACTTATGCGCTTTCACGCTGTCGTAATCCAGGTGGTATGCCGTAGCGCCATAGAGGCTGTCGCTGATACCGCCGGAGAATTCGGTCGTGCCGGGTATGCCCCACTCCTTAAGAATGGTGCAGCCGCTATCGCTGCCATAGGCCCTGTTGGTGACACCCGGCAGCTTATCCCACTTCCATACGGGCATGATATTGTCATATTCTCCCCCGCTGCGGCGGATATCGGTGGCCCCGTCGGGCAGGAACTTGCCGAGGATGTTCTCGTTATTGCCCCGCTCGGTCCGCAGGGTCCTGCTGGAATTGAGCTGTACGCTCAGCGAATAGTTCTGCCGGGTATGCAGGGTATAGCCGCTCACCCAATAGCAGGTATGCGTCGTCCCGCGGGTATCGGCGACGGTAGGGTCGGTCAACAACGCCTTGTGCAGCTCAGCAAGGATATTAGCGCGAAGCGAGTTTACCCGACTGATGCCCCTACCCCGGGTGCTGAAATCGAAATAGCCGCCTTTCAGCGATTGCAGGAACGTATTTTTAAAGAAGGAGGACAGCAGGCGCAGCTGCTCCGCCGGCATGGCATAGGCCGTATTGCCGAGATACCAGGCGGCATTATACGAATTGGCGATGAACACGGCTCCATAGCTGGCGATGGCCTGCTGGTGGCCATGCTGGAAATAGCTGTTATCGGCTTGCAGCCCTTCGCCATTGGCCTGGACGCGCACCGGCTCGAACAAAAAGGTCACCGCCGAATCCAGCGTCGCCTTGTTCTTCGTAAGGCAGGCGCGATACAGGTAATGCAGCGCCTCGTCGCTGGTGTTGGCGAAGTCCCCCGGCTTGAGCTTTCGCGTCATCCGCTGGATGAGCAGGGCTTCCATGTCCCGCGGCAGGGGCCGCGGGGCGCTGCGCATCAGGATGAGGATCTGCCCTATCTGCTGGGGATAGGAGATCTCATTGAACCACCAGTTATGATTGCGGGGGTCCTTGTCCAGCCAATATTGAAGGGCCACGGTGATCGCCGTATACAATGCTTCGTCACCATATAGCAAGCCTCCTTTCCGGCTGTAGGCTCCGGCGAAGGCCTTGACACGCGCAAGGTGCTCGAACTCGGGGTTGTCATAATGGACGTCCAGCCAGTAGCCGCGGGGGACCATATTCTTGAGGTCACGGCTCACGGAAGTGGACAGCCGGCCGTCGTTCCCTTGACCCTGAAGATCAGTGGTTATCCTCGTCAGGATGACATCGTATACGTCTTCCTGAGCATGGACGGCTCCATAGAAGGACAGACAGCAGCTCAGCAAAAGCAAATGGAGTCGGTTCATGGCGTTACCTTGATATAGAGTTCTTGTACGGAAGTCTTCTGCTCCTGTGCCGTATTGTTAAACACGAGGAACACGGCCTTATAGGTGCCCGCCTTCGCATAAATATAGTTGTAACCGGTGGCGCTGGCATTATTGGTGAAGCCATTGATATTGATCAGCGGAATGCTGACGTCGGGCGCTACCCTGCCGGCATAGATCGGCTTGCTGACGATCCAGCTGGTGTTGTTGGGCGCGGTGGCTGCCCCGCCAGTTATAGCAAGCGCGCTGGTCGTGGCCGTCCATGCGGCGGTGGAAGGCGCGATCTTATATTTCGTCCAGTAGTTGACGTCCGTGGAAAGGTTCGACAATGGATAGTGAATGTCCGGCAAGACATTGTTGACGACGAAGTTGGTGATCGTCCAGGTCCGTTGGGTAGCGCCGCCAGCTCCCGTGTATTTGAAGGCCACGAAGATCGAGTCGTTGACGCCGGTGACGAGTCCGGACAGGTCCACTATTCCCGAGGCGGTGGCCGTAGTGGTGGTTGCTAAGACAGCCTTGCTCGTGATATCCGTCCAGGAGGCGTTGAGGACCGATACGGAGTCCAGGCCCGGCAGCTGGTCGGTTGCCAGCACCTGCAGCGTATTGGTCTGCGTGCCGTACTGTTCCGCACTGGAGAAGGACAGTTGAGTCGCACCAAGGGCAAGCGAACGGTTGGCATAATCGTAGTTATGGGTAGAGTCGCCAGTGTAGACGACGACATTGCCCGCCGTTCCGGAAAAGAGGAATTTAGTGGTGTCGCCCAGCGCATAGGTAAAGGTATCCGCCACCTTACGGGAAGGGTCGAGGCTCACTTTGAGCCCGGGCATCGTCGTTCCCAGCTTGGTGCAGGCGGTGAGTAAGCTCAGGCCGGCCAGAAATGCATAAAGTATTTTCATTCTTAAAGATTTGATCGTTAGTAATTACCATCCGGGATTTTGGAGCAGCGCATGGTCCAGGCTGAGCTCATAGCTGGGTATGGGCTGCAGGACATGCTTGGCCGCCACCGACTGGTAGATCTGCGCGAGGAAGGCCCCGGGCGAGGTGTTGGTGCCGTTGGTGATGGCATAGCTCGTAAAGTTGTTCATCGTGCTGACGAAGGTGCCCCAGCGGATAAGGTCTGCCTTGCGAACGAATTCGAAACACAGCTCCCGCATGCGTTCGTCTTCGATCGCCTGCTGGAAGTCGCCCTGACCGAGACCAGGCGTGAGGTCGGCATCGGTGGTGGAAGTGATGGTGGCCTGGGCCGTGGCTCCCGTGCCCCCGCCGCCCGTGATGGTGACGGTAGGCGCC
>JAMFRX010000026.1 GCA_026224995.1 Puia dinghuensis | reverse complement strand
CCGTCAGCAGCGCGATCCCGATAGCGGCGAGGCCTGCCTCTACCAGCAGCCACACATTCATGGGCTGGCGGAAAGCGAAATCGGCCAGCCACGCATTGGCAAAATACCAGGCTATAGGCGAAGCGATCACCAGGGCAAGCAGCACGAGCAACAGGAAGTCCTTGCTCAGGAGCAGCGTGACATTGCTTACCGTAGCGCCCAATACCTTGCGGATGCCGATCTCCTTTGCCCGCCGGCCGGCGGTGAACAAGGCCAGGCCGAACAAGCCCATGCAGGAGATCAGGATGGTGATCGCCATGGCCACCTGCATCAGCCAGGCGGAATTGGTTTCCTCCTGATAGAGCCAGGTGATCGATTCATTGAGGAAGCTACAATTAAAGGGCGTTTTGGGAAATACCTTCTTCCACTCCCCCTCCATTGCCGCGAGAATGGCCTTACCATCCCCGGCCTGCTTGCCCTGCGTCGCCAGTTTTATAGCGATGCTCTGCATAGCACGCGGCTCATGCATGATCACTTCTGGTTTGATATTTTCATGGAAGGAGCCCTGATGGAAATCGGCGACCACACCCGTGATCGTATAGGCGACACTATCCCGGTAGAGCAATCGGCCCACCGCATCACCGGGCTGATCGAATCCCAGGGTCCGGGCATAGGTCTCATTGATGACACCTTCCCGTACGCTGTCGCCGGGGAAGATATTCCTTCCCGCCAGCAGCTTCATCCCATAGAAGGGGATGAAATCCGCATTGGCGGGCTGAACCATTATCGGCAAGTCTTTGAGCTCATTGCCACGGTAAACAAAATTCGCTCCGCTATGCGCGAATCCCATGGGGGCATTGCCCTGTACGATGGCTTGCCTGACGCCCGCCAGGTGCTGCACGTTCTGAACGAACAGTCGCATTAATTCCGGCTTCGCCCGCCAGCTGTTGATGGTGACGATGGCGTCGCTGCTAAAGCCCTTATCCGCACTGCGCATATAGCGCATCTGCTGGCCGATGACCAGGCAGCCGATGATGAAGACAAGAGAGACGGTGAACTGGAAAACGATCAGCGCCTTGCGCAGCCCGCCGCCCCCGGTGCCGATCCTGTCCAATGCGCCCTTGAGGCTCAGCACGGGCAGATACGAGGATAATAGCCGGGCCGGATAGAACCCGGCCATCAGGGTGGCAAATACGGTGATCCCCAGCAGGAACAGCAGGTTGCTTCCGTCCAGCGGAAAAGCTACGCCCTGGGGTATATAGTCACGGAACAGCCGAAGGGCAGGGCCGACGAGCAAGGCGCTAAGGACAACGGACACGGTCGTCAGCAACAGCGTCTCCGTGAGGAACTGAAAGATCAGGCCCTTCCTGCTGCTGCCCATGACCTTGCGGATCCCAACCTCCTTTATCCGCTGCAGCGACTGCGCCGTGCTCAGGTTGATGAAATTAATGACGGCCAGCAGAAGGATAAAA
Source organism: Puia dinghuensis (assembly GCA_026224995.1). Lineage (GTDB taxonomy): Bacteria > Bacteroidota > Bacteroidia > Chitinophagales > Chitinophagaceae > Puia > Puia dinghuensis_A. The sequence goes on along the minus strand of JAMFRX010000026.1, from coordinate 944 downwards.
CCGGCTACCCCCATTAGCGCGTATAGCACAGGCCGGTAGACCTTGGGGAAGTCATCGCCGCTGTCGCTGGGATGAAAGTCCGGCGTATAATGCATGTCGCTCAGTGGCTGCAGGTACAGGTGCATATTTTTGGTGCCGGGGAAGAAATGCGCCTTCGTTTTCCGGACGTAGTCTGCCAGCGCCGCATTCACCCGTTCCGGCGTCATTCCCTTTGCCAGCTTCACGAAGGCCTGTGACTGATGCGGATGCAGGCTGCCCCAATCGGCGGTGGGGAATTGCTGCCTGACCCAGCTGTTCGACGCCGTGCTGATGGAGATGAAGCCGGTATAGTTGAGGTCGGAGAGCCGGTCCCAGTCGTCGACGATACCCGCCACGGTCACGGGCAGACTATCGTTATAGATCACCGTCCGCCCGATGACCTTATCCAGCGGGCCGTTCCCGAAATAGCGACGGGCTACACGCTCCGACAGCACCACCTGGTTGGGCGCCTTCAGCACGGCGGGACTGCCCACCAGCCAGCGATGCGGGAAGAGGGTAAAAAAATCCGGCCCGGCGAGGATGATCGACGTAGCCCATTGGCCGTCCTGGCTGGCGCTGAAGTCCTGCGCCGGCTTACCGCCGCCGGCGGGAATGGTGACGGCGCGCCCGAACGTATGGAAGATGGCCTGCGCCTCGAAGCCGGGGATCGCATGTTCCAGGGCTGCCTGCTCCGGCGGACAGTTCAGGAAAAAAGTGTTGTCGTCATTGGTTTGAACATCCCCTACGATGCGATAGATCCTGTCCCCGTCGGGATGAAACCTGTCGAAGCTCAGGTCATAGCGGGCGATCAGGTAGATGACCACGCAGGCACAGATGCCGATGGACAGGCCCAATATATTAATGGCGGTGTAGAGCTTATGATTGCGGATGGTGAGCCAGGCGATGCGCAGGTAATGTTTTAGCAT
>JAMFRX010000170.1 GCA_026224995.1 Puia dinghuensis | reverse complement strand
AAGTGGTCAATGTGCCTCTTGTCATGAGCAGCTGCTTGCCGATCTCTACGATCTCTATCAGCTTCGTCGGGTCGTTATCCAGGTCCACCATATTCCCCGCCTCTTTTGCCGCCTGGGTCCCGCTGTTCATGGCGACGCCTACGTCCGCCTGGGCCAGGGCCGGTGCGTCATTGGTGCCGTCACCCATCATAGCCACCAGCTTTCCACCTTGCTGCTCTTTTTTAATATAGTTCATTTTATCCTCCGGCTTGGCTTCGGCTATAAAGTCGTCGACACCGGCTTTCTCCGCGATGTATTTTGCCGTCAGCGGGTTGTCACCCGTCACCATCACCGTTTTTACCCCCATCTTGCGCAGCCGCTGGAACCGTTCATGTATCCCCGGCTTGATGATATCCTGCAGCTCTATGACACCCATCGCCCGGCCGCTTTCGCTTACCGCCAGCGGAGTGCCGCCATTGGAGGCTATTTCTTTCACTTTTGCTTCAGTACCTGCCGGGATATTGTTGCCGGCCTTGGTCACCATGGTCCGGATCGCATCTACCGCGCCTTTCCGGATCTTCATACCGGAGATATCGATGCCGCTGCACCGGGTCTCGGCGGTAAAGGCGATAAAGCGGGCGCCATTGACGTTATAGGAGCCGGCAGTGGCACCAGCGAGCTCCAAAATGGATTTACCCTCCGGCGTTTCATCAGAAAGGGACGACAGCACACAGGCTTCGACAAAGGCTTTTTCCTCTACCCCTTCCGCCGGCCAGAAATGCGTGGCTTTACGATTACCGATGGTGATCGTGCCCGTCTTGTCAAGCAGCAGTGTGTCCAGGTCACCCGCAGTCTCTACTGCTTTACCGCTCTTGGTGATCACATTGGCCCGCAATGCCCTGTCCATTCCCGCGATGCCGATAGCGCTTAGCAGACCACCGATCGTCGTCGGGATCAAACAGACGAACAGCGACACGAAAGCGGCGATAGTGATCGGCGTATTGGCATAGTCGGCAAAGGGTTTCAGCGTCACGCACACGATCAGGAAGATCAGCGTAAAACCCGCCAGCAGGATCGTCAGGGCGATCTCATTTGGCGTCTTCTGCCGGGAAGCGCCTTCCACGAGGGCGATCATCTTGTCGAGGAAGCTTTCCCCCGGATCCGTCGTCACCCGCACCTTTATCTTATCGCTCAGCACTTTTGTACCGCCGGTGACGCTGGATTTATCGCCGCCGGATTCCCGGATCACAGGTGCGCTTTCGCCCGTGATGGCGCTTTCATCGATCGTGGCCAGCCCCTCGATGATCTCTCCATCCATTGGTATGGTATCCCCGGTTTCGCAGATAAAGACGTCCCCTTTCCTCAGCTGGGAGGAAGGAACAACCTTTACCTCGCCGACAAAGATCTCGCCTACAGCGAAAACTTTTTTCGCCGGCGTGTCTTCCCTCGTCTTCCGCAGACTGTTGGCCTGGGCCTTGCCCCTTGCTTCAGCGATGGCCTCCGCGAAGTTGGCAAAAAGGACGGTAATAAAAAGTACGATAAAAATAACGATGTTATAGGTCAGCGACCCCTGTGAGTGTTCCCCGGCGCCTATCCAGAAGCACACGAAGAACATCACGATCGTTACGATATAGACGGTGAACATCACGGGGTTACGGAACATAGACTCCGGACGCAATTTGACAAACGATTGCTTGAGCGCTTCCGAAACGATCTCCCGTGGGAATAGAGATTTATTATTTTTGTTCATGTTTAAGCTTTTAGGCTAAAATATTCTGCAATGGGGCCCAGTGCCAGCGGCGGGAAATAGGACAGCGCAGTAATGATGATTATCACAACGAAGATCATGATCCCAAAGGTCCCTGAATCCGCTTTCAGCGTACCGGCGGACTCCGGGATGTATTTTTTGTTGGCCAGCAGACCGGCAATGGCGATCGGTGCGATGATCGGCAGATACCGGCCCAGGATCATCACGATGCCGCCCGTGACATTCCAAAAAATATTGTTGTCGCCAAGGCCTTCGAAGCCGCTGCCGTTATTGGCATTGGTCGACGTATACTGGTAAAGCATCTCGGAAAAGCCGTGATAGCCGGGGTTGTTGAGCCAGGTAGAAGGTTTCACAGCCCAGTCGGCGTTTCCATGATAAACTAAATAGTAGCACGAGAAAGCAGTGAATCCTTTTATCAGGAAGGCCGAGAGCAGCGTTACCAGTGCCGCAATTTTTACTTCCCGGGCCTCTACCTTATGACCCATGAACTCGGGCGTCCGGCCTACCATCAGTCCGGCGATAAAGACGGCGATGATGACATAGATATAGTAGTTCAGGAGGCCCACCCCGCAACCCCCATAGAAGGCATTGACCATCATGGCCAGCATTTGCATCAGTCCCGATAGCGCCATGGAGCTGTCATGCATGGAATTCACCGATCCCGTGGAGATGATGGTGGTGACGATACTCCAGAAAGCCGAAGCGGCCGGACCGAAACGGACCTCTTTCCCTTCCATCGCTCCCGTTGCCTGTGCGATCCCCATCCGCCCGATAGCCGGGTTGCCGTGGATCTCTGTCACCATCGTGGGTATGAGGAGGCAAAGCATCCCGATCGTCATGATGGCAAAAGTGACGTAGGCGAATTTTTTTCGGTTGATATAAAATCCCAGGGCAAAGATCATGGAGATAGGGAGCAGACACTGTGCGATCATCTCCAGCATATTGGTGAAATAGTCCGGATTTTCCAGTGGGTGGGCGGAGTTGGCGCCAAACCAGCCGCCGCCATTCGTGCCCAGGTGTTTTATCGCGATCATCCCTGCGGCAGGGCCACGCGACACCTGCACGGTATCACCCTGCAAAGTGGTGATCGTATCTTTTGCGTCATAGCTGGTGGGCGTCCCATGAAAGGCCAGCAGGACCGCGACGATGATGCAAAGCGGCAACAGGATACGGGTTATCGTCTTGACGAAGATCTCCCAGAAATTGCCGAGGTTTTGAGTGGTCTTTTCCTTTAGCCCGTTCAACAGCGCCACCAGGCAGGCGATGCCGGTCGCCGCGCTGACGAATTGCAGGAAGGTGATCACAAAGAGCTGGGTCAGATAGGTGGCCCCCGTCTCCCCCGAATAGTCCTGTAGATTACAGTTGACCAGGAAGCTGATAGCCGTATTGAAAGTCAGGTCGGGTGACATGCTCGGGTTCCCGTCGGGGTTCAGCGGCAGCTTACCCTGGAAGAGGAACAGGAAGAATGCGTAAACAAACCATACGAGGTTGATGGTCAGCATGGCCTTCAGGAAATCCTTCCAGGTCATCTTCCGGGTGGGATCGATACCACAAAAACGGAAGATAAAGCGTTCTACCGGGCTGATAAAGTCCAGGACCGTTCGTTCTCCCTTGAATACTTTGGCAATATACTTTCCCAGCGGAAAGGCTAGAAGAACGGTCAGTAAAAAGGTGACCACCACACCGGATAATTCTGTATACATGGTTGAAAGTGTTTAGGTTAAAATTTCTCCGGTTTGATCAACACATAAATGAGGTAGACGAAAACCGCGATCGATAAAATAAAGAGTGCCGTCATCATAGCGTTAGATTTTTTCGAAATAATCAATGGATTTGTAGAACACGTAGAAGCACACGAGTCCGGCCAGAAATAAAAGGGCTGTCAGCATAGTGTATTTTTCAGGGAGGGGGCCAAAAGGGGTGCCTGAAAACCCCGCATAGCCTGGCGGCGGCCGCCAAGTCAGTACTGGCTTCATTTCCAGCTTGGGGCATTGGTTTTGCCGGCGCCTGGCGGCGGCGGCCTTACCCTTTCAAAATGGAAGGCTTTTCACCGAAATGGGGGGAGGAAACATCTACTGCCGTGAAACCGGCCCCGCACGCCAGGGCCGCCAATGGCCGGCCCGCGGCCAGCCACGCAAGCCGGTCCAGTCGCCGGCTTGTCTACGCGTCGTAGCTCAGCTTGTATTCTTCGATCTTCCGATACAAAGTCGTCAGCCCGATGTTGAGGAGGCGGGCCGCTTCCGTCTTATTGCCGCGGGTATGGTTGAGGACGCGTTGGATATGCAGCTTTTCTACGCTGGCGAGGTCGAAGGCGGAGATAGGGCCGCTGCTGCGGCTGCTGCTTACCTGCAGGTCGGTAGGCAAATTCTCCAGCGTCAGCTGATGGTCGTCGGCCAGGATGACGGCCCTTTCGATGATATTCTTCAGCTCACGGATATTCCCCTTCCACTCGTGCTGCTGCAGGCGGTCCAGGAACTCCTTGCTCATGCTGTCAATACGCTTATTCCCTTTCCCCGAGAACCAGCGGAGGTAGAACTCCGCGATCGCCGGGATATCTTTCTTCCGGTCCCGCAGGGAGGGCAGGCTGATCGTGAAGACATTCAGGCGGTAGAACAGGTCATCGCGGAACTTATTGTCCTTGACCTCCTGTTCCAGGTCCCGGTTGGTTGCGGCGATGATCCGCACGTTCACGCGCGTCGGCTTGGTATCGCCGACTTTCAGAAATTCGCTGGTCTCCAGCACCCGCAGCAGCTTCGCCTGCAGGTCTATGTGCATCTCGCCTATTTCGTCCAGGAACAGGGTGCCCAAATTGGCCTCTTCGATCAATCCTTTTTTATCTTTCATCGCGCTGGTAAAAGAACCGGCCTTGTGACCAAAAAGCTCACTCTCCAGCAGCTCCTTGCTAAAGGCGCTGCAGTTCAGGGCGATAAAGGGCTTGTTCGACCTTTTGCTGGCATAGTGGATCGCCTGCGCAAAGACCTCCTTGCCGGTACCCGTCTCTCCCAGGAGCAGGACCGTAGCCTCCGTAGGCGCCACCCTCTTAGCCATGGCCATCGCATCCTCTATCAAGGGGCTATGCCCTAAAATGGTATCGAAAGTATAGCGCTTCCCCACCTGCTGCTCCAGCTGGCTCACCCGCTTCTGTAGCTGCACCTTTTCCAAAGCCCTGGACAGCAGGGGTATGATCTTGTCGTTGTCATCACCCTTGGTGATATAGTCGAAAGCCCCATTCTTCATGGCCATCACCCCATCGGCGATATTCCCATAAGCCGTGAGCAGGATCGCCTCCACCAGCGGATGCCTGGCCTTCAGATCCCGTACAAAGTCGACCCCATTCCCGTCCGGCAGCTTGACATCGCAGAGCACCACGTCGATGTTCTCCTTGTCCAGCAGCTTATTACCCGCCTTCAGGCTTTCGGCTTCCAGCACGGTCAGCCCCTCCAGCCGGATGATCCTGGCCAGCAGGGTACGCAGTTTCTCCTCGTCGTCTATGATCAAAACAATTCCCGTTGACATTTCCTATCGCGATTAAGGGCCAAAACTAAGGTTTTCCCTCAAACAGGGATAATTAGCAAAAATTTGCCCAAAAGTTTTATTTTTGCACCCCGACCGACAATTCTCATTGTCAATCGCTCCGGAGAGGTGGCAGAGCGGTCGATTGTGGCGGTCTCGAAAACCGTTGAAGGTCAAACTTCCGGGGGTTCGAATCCCTCCCTCTCCGCAGTTAGTTTATCTCATTTTGCTTAAAGCCTGTTAAACGTAGTGTTGACGGGCTTTTTGCTTTTTGGGGGTCGCCGAAGTTTACTTCGTTTTGCCCCATTTTCTCCCGTTTTCCATCGCGTAATTCGTGAGTCATCACGTTT
>JAMFRX010000169.1 GCA_026224995.1 Puia dinghuensis | reverse complement strand
TTGTTCTTGAGGTAGACTGGGATGAACCATATGGCGATGATGATCAGGGCGATGGCCGCGATCCACTCGTAGGCGGCGACGGCGATGCCGGCGAAGAAGCCTTCTCCGCTCATCCCGATGAACTGTTCGGCGGAGATGTTGGAGGCGATGAGGGAGGCGCCGATGGCCCACCAGGTCAGTGAACCTTCTGCCAGGAAGAAGTCCTTGGTATCGGTGATGGTCTTCTTTTTTCTGTTATAGATCCAGATGCCGTAGGTGGCGACGATAAGGAAATAGATTACGAAGACGATGTAATCGGCGGAGACGAGATTCCTATTCATAAAGCAATCGTTTTGTTAGTTGGGGGCCTGGCGGTGAGCCCGGGACTGGCGGCCGGCCGGTCTCGGGTGGGTTTTTTATGGCGGGGCAGGCCCGCGAGGGTTATTTTTTAAGTTGATAGTATGCTTCGTTCCAGCGGAGCTCGTTGCGGAAGCGATACAGCTCGGTATCTTTTCCGATGAGGGCCAGTTCGATGCCGGCCATGTCGGCGAAATCACGGAGGTGCTCTGCCGTTAGGTTTTGGCTATAGCAGGTATGGTGGGCGCCGCCGGCTAAAATCCACGCTGAGCAGCCGGTCTTCATATCCGGGTAGGGTTTCCAGAGGACGCGGGCGACAGGCAGCTTGGGAAGGGGGTGGGCAGGCGCCACGGCCTGGACCTCGTTGACGAGGAGGCGGAAGCGGTTACCCATGTCGATGATGGAGGCGTTGATCGCGGGGCCGGCGGCGGAGTTGAAGACCAGGCGCACCGGGTCGGCCTTGCCGCCGATGCCCAGGGGGTGGATCTCGCAGCTGATGGGGCCGTCGGCGATCGATTCGCAGATCTCGAGCATATGGGCGCCGAGGACCAGGTTGTTGCCGGGCTCGAAGTGATAGGTATAATCCTCCATGAAGGAATTGCCGCCGGGCAGGCCGCTGCCCATGGTCTTCATGGCCCGGACGAGAGCGGATGTCTTCCAGTCACCTTCGCCGCCGAAGCCGTAGCCGGCTGCCATGAGGCGTTGGGAGGCGATGCCGGGGAGCTGGACCATACCGTGGAGGTCTTCGAAGGTATCTGTGAAGCCTTTGAAATTGCCCTGTTCCAGGAAGGCTTTGAGGCCGAGCTCGATCTTTGCCGCTTCGCGGAGGGAGGCGTGCTGCGGTTTGCCCTTACGCAGGGACTCGGCTAATTTGTATTGATCTTCGTATTCTTTCACGAGGTCATCGACGGCTTTGTCAGTAATGGCGCCGATGGTGGCTACGAGGTCGCCCACGCCATAGGTATTCACCGAGTAGCCGAACTTCAGTTCCGCCTCTACCTTGTCGCCTTCGGTGACGGCTACCTGGCGCATGTTGTCGCCGAAGCGGACGAATTTTGCTCCCTGCCAGTCGTGCCAGCCTGCGGCGGCGCGTGCCCATGCGTTGATGCGGTCGAGGGTATCGGGGTCTTGCCAGTGGCCGGTGACCACTTTGCGTTCGAGGCGCATGCGGCTCATGATGAAGCCGAATTCCCGGTCTCCGTGGGCGCTTTGGTTGAGGTTCATAAAATCCATATCGATCTCATTCCACGGGATGTCGCGGTTGAACTGGGTATGGAGATGCAGGAGGGGCTTCTGCAGGATGCGGAGTCCGCCGATCCACATCTTGGCCGGAGAGAAAGTATGCATCCAGGCGATGATGCCGATGCAATTGGAATTATTATTGGCTTCGACGCAGGTGTGGTAGATCTCTTCGGGCGATTTTACGGTGGGGCGGAAGACGACTTTTACCGGGATCTGTTTGGCCTGGTCGAGGGCTTTGGCGATGGTTTGGGAGTGGGCGGCTACTTGTTGGAGTGTTTCTTCGCCGTAGAGGTGCTGGCTGCCGGTGACGAACCAGACTTCGAGTTTCTTTAAATCCATGATATTTGGTTTGGATGTTATTGTTATTGACCGTAATAGGAGTCAGGTCCGTGTTTGCGTTCGTAATGTTTTTTTATCAGGGAGTCTTTTAGCCGGGGGGCGTCTGCCTTGATCTGTTCGGTGAGGAAGGCCATTTGGGCTACCGACTCGAGGACGGCGCTGTTGTAGACGGCTTTTTCGGGTGTCTTACCCCAGGTGAAGGGGGCATGGTTGCTGATGAGGACCATCTCCACTTCTTCGTAGCTCAGGCCTTTGTCGCGGAAGGCGTTCATGATCTGGAAGCCTGTTTGATATTCATAGTCGCCCTGGATCATCTGGTCGTTCATGGGTGGGGCGCAGGGGATATCCACGGTGTTGTGGTCGGCGTGGGTGGTGCCGAAGATGGGGATATCCCTTCCTGCCTGGGCCCAGGCCGTGGCGTAGGTGGAGTGGGTGTGGACGATGCCGCCGATCTTGTCCCAGTGTTTGTAGAGGACTGCGTGGGTAAGCGTGTCGGAAGAGGGGCGGAGCTTGCCTTTGACGGTTTTGCCTTCGAAGTCGACGATGACCATTTTTTCCGGGGTCAGGTCGCTATAGGGGACGCCGCTGGGTTTTATGGCGAAGACGCCCTGGCCGCGGTCGGCGGCGCTGACGTTGCCGAAGGTGAACAGGACGAGTCCCAGCTTTGGCAGCTGGCGGTTGGCCTGGTAGGCGGCTTCCTGGATATCGGTGTATTTGCTCATATTGTTGTGCTTTCGATGAATTGTCCTAGTTGTTGGTATTGCCGGAAGCGGGCTTCGTAGCCGGGAGTCCGGGCGGGGTCCGGGGTATAGGTGGATTCGAAGCCCTGGCCGATGGCTGCCATAGCGTCTTCCACTTTGGGGTAGAGGCCGGCGGCGGTGGCTGCGAACATCGCTGCGCCGAGGGCGCAGGTTTGTTCCGAGGCGTGGATGCGAAGCGGCATGTTCATGATGTCGGCCATCATCTGCATGATAAAAGGGGACTTCTTCGCTACTCCGCCCAGGCCGATGAGGCCTTTGACGGGGATGCCTTCGCTGACGAAACGGTCGACGATGGCGCGAGCGCCGAAGCAGGTGGATTCGACGATGGAGCGGAAGATACGGGGTGCGTCGCTGCCGAGGCTGAGGCCGGTGATGGCGCCTTTAAGCAGCTGGTTGGCGTCGGGGGTACGGCGTCCGTTGAACCAGTCGAGCGCCAGTTCGCCATCCGGGTCCGGGGGGAGTGCGGCTGCCTGTCGGCTGAGCTCGGGGATTATGCGGTCGGTAACGGCCTGGAAATGAACCGGCGTGACGAAGTCTGCTTCGAGCTGCCTGAGTGGCCAGGCTATGAGGTCGCGGAACCAGGCGTAGGCGTCGCCGAAGGCCGACTGGCCGGCTTCCATGCCCATCATGCCCGGGATAACGGAGCCGGGCACCTGGCCGCAGATACCTCTTACGAGGCGGCCTTCTACTTCTTTGAGCGGTGCGACGAGCATATCGCAGGTAGAGGTGCCCATGACCTTGCTGAGGTGATAGGCTTCTATCTGGCCGCCGACGGCGCCCATGTGTGCGTCGAAGGCGCCCACTCCTATAATAGTATCTGCCGGTAGGCCCAGGCGTTCCGACCACTGGGGCGAGATCCGGCCTGCGGGCTGGTCGGAGGCATAGGTGTCGCTGAACAGGCGGCTTCGGAAGCCTTTGAGCAGGGGATCCAGGGAAGCGAAGAATTCCTCGGGCGGAAGGCCGCCGTATTCTTTTGCCCAGAGGGCTTTATGGCCGGCCGAGCAGACGCCCCGCTTGATGGCCGAGGCGTGGGTCCCGCCTGTCAGGAGGAAGGGGATCCAGTCGCAGTGTTCCACCCAGGAGTGGCAGGCCTGTGCGATGGCCGGGTCGACACGCAGGATGTGGAGCAGCTTGGCCCAGAACCATTCCGAAGAATAGATGCCGCCTACGAACTGCAGGTAGTTGGTGTCGAAACTGGCGGCATGGGCGTTGATGGCTGCGGCTTCCTTGACGGCTGTATGGTCCTTCCAGAGGACGAACAGGGCGTTTGGGTTGTCTTTGAATGCCGGGAGGAGGCCCAGCGGGGTGCCGGATCCGTCTACGGCCACGGGGGTCGAGCCGGTGGTATCTACCGAGAGGGCCCTGACGGAGGCGGCTGCTGCGGGGCCGGCCTGCCGGAGGCAGGCGCGGACGGTGGTTTCTAACCCTTCGATATAATCCAGGGGATGTTGCCGGAACCGGTTGTCTGCCGGGTTGCAATAGAGCCCGTCTTTCCAGCGGGGATAATAATAAACGGAGGAGGCGATCTCGCTGCCGTCGGCAGCGTTTACCAGGAGCGAACGGACGGAATCCGTACCGTAGTCTACTCCGATGACGAAATTATCTTTTCCCATATGGCTTACCAGGAAGCGCCGTCTTTTTAGCTGACGGAATTCCTGTCAAAATAACATTTATTTTTTTGTTTTTTAAAAACTTTTTCTTGGGTTCATCCTTTATCTCCTGTGTATAAGGGTTACATGTAGTTTTGCCGGAGACTGCGGAATAGATGCAGCGGTGTTGGAAAAAGGTTGTAATTCTGTGGATGGGCAAGAGTGGGCCGGCTTTTTGCAGGCGTAAAGTTGAGGTTTGAGGGCCGTCAGTAAATATTTAATTGTAATTGAGAAGATACGTAAAAATTATTTTATGATACCTTATACATATCAAAAAATATCTATAACGTATTCAATAAACTTCGAAGGCATTGATTCCTAGAAGTTTATCTTCGCTTTTGCGTATTAGTTATACAAGAAATAGCCTAAATTGTCTTGCCCCTCAAACCGCCGGAGAAAATGGAAAAAAAGCTTAAAATAAACAGGATCAAAGCTGTCTTAGCTGAAAAAGATATATCGCATAAAGAATTGGCGATCAGAGTCAGCATAGCGCCCAACAGCGTGACGAGGATCTGTAACAACGAATTTCAGCCTACTTTGAGGCTCCTGCGGGAGATTGCGCTCGCGTTGGATGTGGATATCCGGGAATTGTTGATACCCACGCGAGCTTAATAGAATCGATGCCGGGTGATACCTGCCCACTGCGGGTGGATCGCGGCAGACGGGCAGCCGATGCAGATGGGCAATGGTGCCTGGGTGTGCAGTTGACGGCGTGGCAAATGCCCGCTGACGAACGGCGGTAAATGTCCTTGCAAGGGAGTCCGGAATTAGCCAAATTGTCTTATTGGGATTGGTTGGTATCTTTAGGCAGTTATTTTTAAAAACTGCTTATGCCTCACCTGCGTTCTTTATTGTTAGCCTTATTTTCCCTTCTGTGCTTGTCCACTGGTCTGCGGTCTTATTCGCAGCGTACGCAAAGTTTTACGGATAGCCTGAGAGCGCGTCTTGCGGTTGCCAGGACGGCCGCGGAGAAAGTGGAACTATTGATCGGGCTGTCGAACTCTTCGTTGGACCCCAGGGAGTCGCACGCGTTGGGCGACACGGCGATAGCCGAGGCGGAACTTAGCCGGGACCGCAGTCTTATTGCAAGCGCCTATATTCTCAACGGAAGGATCTACATGAACAATGGCGGTTTGTCGGATAACCTGGACCATGCCATGAAAAATTTTCAGCAAGCCGAGCAGGTCGCCATGGACAATGGCCTGCAGAAGCTGCTGGTGGACAGCTACTGCGGGCTCGCGGAGGTGTGGCAAAACAAGGGTAATAACGGGAAGGCGCTCGGCTACAGCAACCAGGCGTTGGCGGCGGCCAGCAATACCGATAACGATACTGCGAAAACGCGGGCTTATGGGTCTCTTGGGGAGACTTATTTGGGCATGAATGAGATGCTGCTGTCCCTGCAGAATTTTCTGGCGGCGCTGAACATCGCGGAGACGAGCGGAAAAGAAGGCCTGATGCGCGATACCTACCGGGATCTGCAGCGATTTTATTACGCCATCCATGAATATCCAAAGGCGGTGGATTATGCGCTGAAGGCATACGCACTGGATCGTCAGGTCTGGAATGGGGTGAACATGATGATGGACCTTTATAATCTTGGCGATCTGTATGTGGAAAGCAAGCAGCCGGCCATGGCCATGCGTTTCTATGAAAACTCCTTCCGCCTCTCGGACACGCTGCGGATGCCGTTCATGAAATTCAACAGCTACTTCCGCATTTTCAATATGTATTTCCGGGAAAATGAATATTCCAGGGGATTGAAGTATATCGAGGACCACCGGGAAATCGTAAACTTTCTCGACAGCATCGGCGCTCAGTTCTTCGTTGGGGAGATCTATGCGCTGGCCATGACCGAGCAGGGGAAATATGACAGCGCCCGCTATTATTTCCAGCAGGCCGAGCCGGGTGTGGAGCGAAATGGCAACAACGAGATGCACTATGATTTCTTTACTGGCTTTGGCGATTATTATGCTGTCACCAAGGACTATCCGGGAGCGATCCGTTACTATAAAAAGGCGCTTGATGCGGCAACCGTTCAGCAGGGGTTGGAATGGGAAGCGGGCTGTGCGGATACACTAAAGGGGCTTTATGAAAAAACGGGGGATTATAAATCCGCGCTATTGTATTCGACGCTTTCCAATATCGCGCGGGACAGCATCCGTACGCAGATGCGGGCGACCGATCTGATGAAGCTGGAGGTAGAAAGTGACAGCCGGCGGCGGGAGCGGATCGAGCGGGAGGAAGAGGAGCGGACCGAACACCGGCACAATGTACAATACATGGGGTTTACCATCGGTCTGGTGGTGCTTTTTATAGGGCTCGTGATGCTGGGGCGGCTGGATGTGCCGTTGTCGTTCATCAGAGCGTTGGGCTTTCTTTCTTTTGTGTTCCTGTTTGAGTTCGTGATCCTGCTGCTGGACAAGCGGATACAGGTGTGGACACATGAAGAGCCGTGGAAGGTGCTGCTCATCAAGATCGGGCTGGGGGCGATCCTGGTACCGCTGCATCATTGGCTGGAGCATAAGGTCATTCATTATCTGAGCAGCCGCAGGAAGCCTGTTCCCGTTACAAAAAAATAACTGCATGCCAACTTCAAACGAACCGTTGCGGGCGGGGGATGAACGAAGGCCACCTGGGACAATGGGGCCGGGAAATGAACGGGCGCCGGCAGCGGGTACTGCTTCCAGGGATAGCGGCGGTACGCGGCGTGCTCCGGTATCTCTGGTGGTTGCCGCTTTTGCCATCGTATATATTGTCTGGGGATCTACCTATTTCTTTATCCGGCTTTCGGTGGCGCATATACCGCCGATGCTGGTGGGGATGCTCAGGTATTTGGTGGCGGGGCTGTTGATGCTGGGCTGGTGTCTGATCCGGCGGGAGCCCATTTTTTCCCGGGCGGCGATCGGGCCGGCGTTTGTGAGCGGGGTATTGCTGCTCTGTGGCGGCAATGGCGCTCTTATCTGGTGTGAGCAGTATATTCCCAGCGGGCTTGCGGCGATACTGCTGGCATCCGGTCCGGTTTGGTTTGTTGTGCTCGACAAGGGAAAGTGGCGGGAGAATTTCCGGAGCCGGAGCACCATTGCGGGGCTGGTGATCGGGTTTGGCGGGGTGCTGCTGTTGTTTGCCGACCGGCTGAAGGAGGGCGCGGCGCAGGAGGGGCAGGGTGGTTTGGCGGGTCAGGCCGCCGTGCCGCATGGGCGGGTGATGCTGGCGCTGGCGGTGCTGGTATGCGGCTCTATATCCTGGGCGGCAGGGTCGCTTTATTCCAAATACCGGAGCGCGCCGGTGTCCAATGCGGTGAATGCCGGCTGGCAGATGCTGACGGCGGGGCTCGTTTTTGTGGTGGCGAGCCTGCTGAGCGGCGAATGGTCGGGCTTCCGTGTTCAGCAGGTGCCTATGTCGTCCTGGGCGGGCATAGCCTATTTGGTGACGATGGGGTCGTTGGTAGGCTACAGCGCTTTTGTATGGTTGCTGCAGGTGAGGCCTGCGACCCAGGTGAGCACCCATGCTTATGTAAACCCGGTGGTAGCCTTATTTCTAGGGGTATTCTTTGCCGGGGAGCGGATGTCGGCGGTGCAGCTCCTTGGGCTGACCGTCATTCTGGTGAGCGTTTTACTGATCAACCTGGCGAAATACCGGGGCCGTTAGTGGAATGGTTGTACATACGACAGATATTGTTGGCTAAATCGCCAGAATGCAACCAGTAAGCCTATTTATTTGTTAATTTGACATTGACTTATGGATTACAGCAATATACTAGAACAGGCGCAACACTATGTAAGGTCGTATTTTGACGCACACGTCAATGATAAGCTATATTACCATAACCGGCGGCATACGGAAATGGTGGCGGAGGCGGCGACGCAGATCGCGCAGCATTACCAGCTGAATGATGCTGATTTCTTTACCGTGACCGTAGCGGCCTGGTTCCATGACATCGGCTATCTATCGGGGGATTTTAAGGGGCATGAGGAGCGGGGGGCGAAGATGGCTCAGGCTTATCTGGAGGGGACGGGGGTAGAGCGTGCCGTGATCGAATCCGTTTGCCGGTGCATTATCGCCACCCAGCTGCCGCAGCGGGCCGTTGGCCTGACGGAGCAGATCGTATGTGATGCCGACCTGTATCATCTGGGGACCGGCGAATTCGGCGAGCGGAACAAGCTGATGCGCAAGGAGGCCGAGGCGGTAAAGGACAGGAAGATCAGCAAGGAGGAATGGCGCAGGAGCACCATCCGGTTACTGGAGGGCCATCAATATTATACCGACTATTGCCGGCTGCTGCTGAATGAGAAACAGCAGCAGAATTTGAATAAATTACTAGCAAAGGACCCGGAAGCCGGCGAAAACAGTCTGGAAGGGCTATTGCGCGAGCATGGGGTGAAGGAGGAAAGCGCTGTGGAGGCTTCGACACCAAAAGAGAAGAAGGACAAGAAGAAGGATCCGGGCAAGGGGATCGATACGGTATTCCGCATCACCAGCGGCAATAACCAGAAGCTGAGCTCGCAGGCGGACAGCAAGGCGCATATCCTGATCCAGGTGAATTCGATCATCATTTCCGTGCTGCTGAGTCTGCTGTTGCGGAAGATAGAGGATCATACCAATCTTGCCATACCCGCGGTGATCTTGCTGACGGTGAACCTGGTGACCATCATCTTCTCCATTTTGGCGACCCGGCCGCATATTCCGCCCGGGACGTTTAGCAAGGCCGACCTGGATGAGAAGAAGGTCAACCTGCTGTTCTTCGGGAATTTTTACCGGATGACGCTGGAGGAATATGCCGGGGGGATGCTGATCATGATGGACGATAAGGATTTCCTTTATGGCAGCCTGATCCGGGACGTATACTACCAGGGGATCGCCTTGGGAAAGAAGTACCGGTGGCTGCGGCTCTCCTACAATGTGTTCATGTATGGGCTGATCGCTTCGGTCGTGGCCTTTTTGATCGCGGCGCTTGCCTTTCCGGGGAAACCGTAGGGTGGGCCTTCGGCAAACAAACTTGAATCAATGCAAAATGCGGTTATACATATTGTCAAGGAGCTGGAAGGCGCCGGTCAGCTGGATGCCCAACTTTCGTTCAGGGGGTTCATTAACTACCTGAAGGCGCGGCTGGCGATCGAGAAGACCATGCGGTCCAAATTCCTGGACTTCGTGATCCACCACTTTGAGGAGCGGCTGGGCAACAAACATCTTATCGGGCTGGAGGAGATTGGGCAGTATGGCGATCTGCTGGAGCTTATGTTCACCTGTATCTTTCCGCCGATTGCCGATGAGGCAGAAAGTGCATGGGCATTGGGGGTGCCGGTGACGCCCATCATCTTTTATGGCACCGATCCTTTTTACAACAAGCTTCGCGATCCCGTGACCAAGGAGATGAAGGCGTGCATGATCGAAAAGGGGGAGATGGAGCGCAAGAAGCTGAACTTAGAACTGGTGTATTCCCTGATCCTGAAGCAGCTGTATGGCTATACCTTTCTTTCCGCGAACAGCATGATCCGGAGCCTTTCGGACCTGGATACGGGGCTGGCGCATTTTTACCGGCTGAATCTGGACGTGCGGTTCATAGATGTAGTGGCTAAAGAGGCGCTGCCTGTATTCGATGACCGGTACCTGCAGACGAAGCCACCGGTGCCGGAAGCCGTCGCGTGGCTCTTGGAGCATCTGCCGCTGAGCGCTTTTCGTTTCGAGGGCATCGCGGCCCTTACGGTGACGGACGTGACCATGGATTATGTGGTGGAGAGCATAAAAGGGATCATTCTCAATCCCCATGCCTATGGCTCAGAAGCGCTTCACCAGGAGGTGATCCGGTATCTGAATATCCTGGCGGGGAGCAATGACGTGAAGTTCGGCATCCTGCCCCTGCTGAAAGTGAATGGCAAGCCGGTGTATTCGGATGAGACCTGTTCCCACAGCGTGCTGTCAGATGTGGCTGATGACAGGGAGGAGACGGAAGAGACCTATCTGTGCGTGGTCGACAATTATTTTAACGAACCGAGGCCGATCCTATACGAGAGCATACCCGATCCCGAACCAGGGGAGCACTATTTCCTGGAGACGCTTAGGCGTGGAGGGGTCAGGAGCTATGGGCTGGTGCCGGTGTACTACAACAACCGGCTGGCGGGGGTGCTGGAGGTCTCCGCGCGTAAGCCGAACTGTCTTAGCAAAGAGCTGCTGGCGCGACTGGATGTGGTGATCCCGCTGCTGGCGCAGCTGCTGCAGCATGCCATCGATGAGTTCGAGGCGCGGATCAAATCCATCGTGAAGGAGAATTTTACTTCCATCCAGCCGGCGGTGGAATGGAAGTTCAACGAGATCGCCTGGCGGTATGACCGGGCGCTGCAGCAGGGGATAACGCCGACCATAGAGACGATCTACTTTAAGGAAGTCTATCCTTTATATGGCGCCGTAGATATCCGGAATTCCACGATGGAGCGCAATGGGGCCTTGCGGAAGGACCTGCAGACGCAGTTCAGGCTGCTCATGGCGGCGCTGACCAGCTTGCAGGAGGCGGTGAGCCTTCAACTGGTGGACGAGATGATGCACCAGACGCAGAAGTGGCAGGCCGCCCTGCAGGGGGCTTTGACCACGGCCGATGAGCTAAACCTCAATACTTTCCTCAAGGAGAAGGTCAGCTTTTTTCTGACGCACTTTAGTCAGAGCAGGCCTGATCTTGCGGGGCTCATGGATCCGTATCTCGCGGCTATCCATGAAGAGGAAGGGGAGGCGTTCTTGCACCGGCGTGGACTGGAGACTTCCATTCAGCTGATCAACAAGACCATCAATAATGTCATAGAAGAATCGATACCGGACTTGCAGGAATCCTTCCCGTCGTACTTCGAAAAATTCAGGACCGATGGAGTGGAATATGATCTGTACATCGGGCAGTCCATTGCGCCGGACAGGCCATTCGACCTGCTATACCTGCGCAATCTGCGGCTCTGGCAGCTGCATTCCATGGTGACCATCGCCCGAAGGACGCATGCGTTGCTGACGGAGATGGTCGATCCGCTGCTGACCACGCAATTGATCTTCGTTCACTCTTCGGCCATCGACATCAGCTTTCGCAAGGATGAGCGGCGCTTCGACGTGGAAGGAGGCTATAATATCCGGTACCAGGTGGTGAAGAAGCGCATCGACAAGGTGCGGGTGCTGGATACGAATGAGCGGCTTACGCAGCCTGGCATGATCGCCATCATCTACTTCAATGACCGGGAGGCGGAGGAATATGATGGGTATATCAGATATCTGCAGGAGAAGGGTATGCTGGGCAGGCAGGTGGAGCGGCTGGAGTTGGAGGAGTTGCAGGGAGTCAGTGGGTTGAGGGCGCTGCGGGTGAGCGTGAATTGGTGAGGGGTGACGCACATACGATGATGATCAACCGCTATATGATAGGAATGGTGCTGTTTTTGGGCATGGGGCTATGTTCCTCCTGCAAGGGCTGCAATGAGCAGCCGGCAAAAGTCGTGCGTGCCGTCCCGACCGTGCCGGGTCCGCATGGATATGATCTCAAGAATCCAAAGAAATTCATTGTGAGCGAGCCGCTGCATGAGATCTCGGGGATCGCCTTCCTGCGGAACAATGCCGATACCTGCTATGCGATCGAGGACGAGACGGGGAGGCTATTCCATTTTCATCTTGGCGACGGGAAATTCCCTGCCTATAAATTCGGGAAGCATGGGGACTACGAGGATGTGACGATCCTCAACGATGCGGAGTTCGTGGTCCTGCGTAGTGACGGGAGCCTTTTTGTCTTTCCGCTGGAGCTTATAAAGGGGGGAGACAACAAAACCGTGCGGGCGTATGAGCATATATTGCCCCAAGGGGAATATGAAGGGCTTTATGGCGACGGAGGCGGGAAGCTCATTGCGTTGTGTAAGAATTGTCCCGACGACGACCAGGCGGAAGAGGTCTCGGGCTATGTGCTGGAATATAATTCCCGGCATTCGCTGGCTATTACAAACCACTTTAAGGTAAAGCTTCCGGCGGAAAAGCTGCATAGCATTCACAAGAAGATAAAATTCCATCCGAGCTGTCTGGCGCGCAACCCGGTGACCAGTGAATGGTATATCATCTCCAGCGTGAACAAGGTGTTGGTAGTGCTGGATGGTCAGTTCAATGTGAAGGAGCTATTCGATCTGGACCCGGTCTTATTCAAGCAGCCTGAGGGGCTGGCTTTCGGCAGGAACGGGGATATGTATATTTCGAATGAGGGGGTGCAGGGCAATGCCAATGTACTCTTATTCTCCTATAAGCCTTAAAATATGAATCAATGAGAAGAATTTTACGAATCATCAGCCTGGCATTGATCATGAATGGATGGGTGGCCGTGGGGTATGGGCAGGGGCCGGACCCGGTGGTAAAGCGGCTATTCCTGGTAGGAGATGCGGGTGAGCTGCAGGAGGGGCATCATCCGGTTTGCGACTGGCTGAAGCAGCACATAAACTGGGACGACAGCAGCAATGTGCTGGTCTACCTGGGTGATAATATCTATCCGCGGGGGATGCCGTCGGAGGGCGAGGCGGGGCTGGACGAGGCGCGGAAGATCCTGGATTATGAAGTGTCGGTAGTCGCGGGCAAGAATGCCAGGGCTTTTTTTGTACCCGGCAATCATGACTGGAAGCAGGGGAAGCCGGGGGGCTGGCAGCAGCTGAAGAACGAAGACGCGTATCTAAAGTCTTTGAGCCTGCCCAACGTAGAAATGCTACCCGGCGGCGGCTGTCCCGGACCGGTGGCCGTAGCGGTAGGCGACAAGGTGGTGCTGGTTGCCATGGACAGTCAGTGGTGGCTTCAGGATGTGACGGACAGGCCCGGGGATCAGAGCGGCTGTGACTGCAAGGATGAGAAATCCGTGCTCAACGCGCTTAAGGATATCATCAGCACTTACCCGGACAAGCTGATCGTGCTGGCCATGCATCATCCTTTTTACACGCATGGCGAACATGGGGGATACTATACGCTGAAGCAGCATATCTTTCCTTTGACGGATCTTAAATCCGGATTATTTATCCCGCTGCCGGTGGTCGGGTCGATCTATCCCATCAGCAGGGGGGTATTCGGGAATGTGCAGGATACGAAGAACCCAAAATACAAGGACCTGCGGGAGCAGGTGGAGG
>JAMFRX010000025.1 GCA_026224995.1 Puia dinghuensis | reverse complement strand
GCATATTCTTTTTTGGTTGCCCGGGCCGCCCATTCCCGCACCTGGATGAGGTCTGACCCCACGGGAACATGTGGCCCGTGCTTCTCCAGGATGCCTATAGGCAGGATACAGGTATGCGATGACGCGGCGAGCGCCTTGGGCCAGTCGCTGGCAGTCAGTTCGTCCCAACGGGCATGCAGGGGCTGGGCCCGGAGGCCGAAAACCACAAGTAACAAAAATGGAAAGAATAAGGTAGGTTTCATATAGGGTCTATTCTTTTGCGAATTTAATGGCGATGGACGTTACCTGGAAACAGTTGCGGGCAGGCTTTTTTTCACCGGGGACTACAATGCGGAAAGGACCTACGCCCTGCGGAAGCGGCTTGCCCTCCATCTGGTCGGCGAGGATGACCACACGATCCGTAAAGCTGGAATCCAGCTCGGCCAGTGAAAAGACGATCTGGTAGTTGTCTGCGCAGGTGATAAGAACATATTTGGCGAGGTTCTCCCCCCGCAGCTGCCTGCCCGTGGTCACCCCGGCCTGTGCGAAGATGTCTGCCAGCGCCACGCCGCTAAAGGTATGCGCCACACCCTGCTTGTCCTTGGCGATGGCAGTGCTTCGCGGCATTGCCGCGAGGTCGGCAGCAGAGAGGGTCAACGGCTTGGTGACTTCGCCCGTAACCTTGATTTGCTGGCTGCTGGCGGCCTGCGCCAATAGGCAAAAGCTAAACACGAAAACAATTAGTTTCATCTTACATTGATTTTTGGATCGGCAAAATGCGGATCGGTTATAAATGACGAGTCGGTAAGCGTATTCAAAAAAGCGATCAGATCCGCTTTCTCCTCACCCGTGAGATGCAATAGCACCGGCCTGCTGGCCGTATCCCTTAGGGTTGGGCTAAGGGTGGGGCTGTAGAGTATATGCTCGCTGTAGTGATCGAGAACTTGTCCGAGATCGGCAAATCGGCCGTCGTGCATATAGGGCGCAGTAAGGGCGATATTACGCAAGGTGACGACGCGGAAACGACCCCGGTCATAGGCCATGCCGGTGACGCTTTCACGGCCGGAGTCAGCCGGAACGTGATCCAGCCCGTTGTTGTGATAGGTTTCCGTCACGATGCGCGGCCCTCCATGGCAATTGCCGCAGCCGGCACTACGGATCTGCCTGCCGGGCGCCCCGAAGAAGAGGTCATAGCCCCGTTGCTCTGTCGCCGTAAAACGATACTCCATCCGAAGGTAACGGTCATAGGGCGCGTCTGCGGAGATCAGGGTCCGTTCGAACTGAGCGATGGCCTTTACGATCCGCTCACCAGTAATGGCATCCGAGCCAAATGCCGCAGCAAATAGGCCGGGGTAACCGCCATCGGCCTTCAGCTTGACAGCCGATCTCTCCAGCGGCTGCCCCATTTCATGCGGGTCCGTCAACGGCGTCGACGCCTGCGCTTCCAGGCTGGGCGCGCGACCGTCCCAGAAAAAATTCCTCACCCATAGCAAATTGGTCAGCGTCATGGCATTGCGCCGGGTAGGTGTCCCGTCGAAACCAACGCTAAAGCGAAGGCTATCGGTAAAGGCGCGGCTCTGTTGATGGCAGCTTCCGCAGGAGATGGTATTGCTGACCGAAAGACGGGGCTCATAAAAAAGTCGGCGGCCCAGCGCAACGCCTTCGACGGTCAGGGGATTGTCATCGGTAGTATTAATGCGGTTGCCGTAATAGGCGGGGTAGGAGAGGGTATATGGGTGTGAGAGCGTATAATTTCCGGGAACAAGCAGCGCCATGGCTGCCAATAGCCCCACCCCGTATTTCACCAGCATACCGCCCATGGTACCGTTATGTTTAAGTTAATGCAAGGGATTGCCGGGCATTGCCAAGCAGGGCGAGCAGCCTGTCCAGCTTGCGGGTATGTTCGGGGGAGAGCTCACGTCTATGGGCATCCGTGTAGAGCTGGTTCTTTACGAGGGGAACAGAGTAGGGGATCACCCAGGCACGCAGCGCCTTGGCGACGGCATCCATTGCGTTGATGCCCTGCATAGCCTGCCCGCCGTCTGCCCAGCTCACCAGCCCCACCACCTTATCGGTAAGATAAGGTTTTTCGTTTTTGGCAGTGAGCTCCAGCCAGTCGAGACAGTTCTTCATGGCCCCGGTCATCCCCCCATGATATAGCGGGGTGAGCCAGTCTTGCAGATCGGCCTGCAAAAAGGCCTCGCACATCTCTTCGACGGCCGCTACGGGGTGCGGCTGACGAAGCTCGAAAAAAGGGATATGAGCATCGGCCACGTTGACCTGGGTGACGGTATAGCCTTTGTCGGCCAGCTGCTGGTGCAGGTAGGCAGAGATCTTACGCCCGGTGGTTTCGGGCCTGTCGTCGCTGCAGCCATTGAAGAGAAGGACGTTCATCCGGTGAAATTACGAAATAACGGGGATTAATGGTCCGCCAGGGCTACCTGCGGCTTACTCCCCTTCTTCCTCCTTGTCAGTAGGAGCAAGGGCAGGGCCAACAAGAAAACCAGCCCTATCAGCAAATAGGTATCTCCAAAGCTCAGGGCATTGCTCTGACGGACGACCACATTGTCCAACAGCCCCAGTGCCTGCCGCCGCGCATCCTGGGTACCCGCGCCCTTGTCGAGGAAATAATTGGTGTAACCGGTAAGCCGCTCCATTACAAGGGGGTCGCCCGGGATGATATGCCCGATCAGGTCGGTCCGATGGACGGCATTGCGGCGGGAGATATAGGTGTTGACCATGGCGATGCCAAAGGAGCCCCCCAGCTGCCGCATCATATTGTTTAGGGCCGTGCCCTGAGGTATGTCCTTGGGGGCCAGGGAAGAGATGGCCAGCGTGGAGAGCGGCACCGTGACGATAGCCAGTCCCACGCCACGCAAGATCAGTGGGATCGAGATATCCCTCTCCCCCGCATCCAGGTCCAGCCCCGACATCCGCCAGCTGAACAGCATGAAGAGCAGCATCCCCGTGGTGATCATGACCACCGGTGAGATGCCACGCTGCAGCAGTCTTGCGGAGACGAGCAGCCCGCCGATGGCTAAAATGGCGCCCGGCAGCAACAGCAGGCCCGTTGTAGTAGGTGTGAAGCCCAGCAGTCGCTGCGCGTACACCGGAGTAAGGAATACCGAGCTGAAGATGCCCACGCCGGATACAAAGGTCAGGGTGGCGGCTACGCTGAGGTTCTTGCTCTTCAGCACCCGAAGGTTCACCACAGGGCTTTTAACCCTCAGCTCCCACCAGACAAAGAAGACCAGCCCGAGCGTGGCCATCGCCGTCAGCACGACAATATAGTTGGCGGAGAACCAGTCGTCGGTCTCGCCTCTTTCCAGCACCGTCTGCAACGAGCCTATGCCTACCGCCAGCAGTAGGATACCCGCCCAGTCGATCTTTCCTATTGTTGGCTTTAACGGCGGCTCACCGAGCAGCGATGAACAGATGAACATCACCGCGATGCCGATGGGGATATTGATGTAGAAGATCCAGGGCCAGGAATAGTGCTCCGTAATGAACCCGCCCAGGGTCGGGCCGATGGTTGGCCCCACGAAGACGCCCACGCCGAACAAGGCGCTGGCAATGTTCTGCTTCTCCTTGGGGAACAGCTCATACACGATGGAGGCCGACACGGACAGCAGCGCCCCGCCGCCCATGCCCTGCAAGAAACGGAAGGCTACCAACATCCAGATATTGGTAGCCTGACCGCAGAGAAAATAACAGACGGTGAACAGGATCACCGAGCCGATATAGTAATTCCGCCGCCCCAGCTTGCCTGACAGGAAGCTGGTGATGGGTATCACGATCACATTCGCAATGGCATAGGCCGTTATCACCCAGGACGTGTCCTCCAGCGTCGCGCCCAGGTTGCCGCTCATGTACGACAAAGCCACATTCACGATCGACGTATCGATAAGCTCCATGACCGCGGCCGCTATCACCGTGATCATAAGGATTTTCCGTTTCATACTATTCCTGGTTATTCATGGCTGCGATAGCCTGTTCTGGCGAAGAAAGATAAAGCCGGTAAAGATCTTCGGTCTTGCCTACGCGGATCTCATAGGCATCCTGCTGCAGGCCCTTTACCAGATCTTCGGCTACCACGGAAGGCGCAATGCCATTCTGTCCCCCGATGCCGGCCGAGAATTCCGTGTTCACCAGCGGTGGGAACAGTTCGAAGACTTTAATGACACCGGCCTTTGCCAGCGTATTGCGCAACGAAATAGTGTAGGAATGCAGCGCAGCCTTGCTCGCGGCATACGTCGCCAAACGGGCGCCCGGCGCGATCGCCACAATGGAGGTCACATTGACAATAGCGGCTTCAGACTGCTTGCCCAGCAGGGGCAGCAGCTTTTCGTTCAGCCGGATGATGGCGAGATAATTGGTCAGGATCTCCTGCGAAGCCTTGTCATAGGCATCGGCCCCTTCGTCGGAAAGCTTGTACACAAAGGCTTTGCCGGCATTGTTGATGACGATGTTGAG
>JAMFRX010000168.1 GCA_026224995.1 Puia dinghuensis | reverse complement strand
GTGATATAGTCCTGCTGCCACCGGGCTTGCTTGAAGGACTCTTCCCGGGTCATAATCGGGGCGATGCTGAAATCGGCAATGCGTAAGCTTCGGTTGTCCCAGGAGAAGTCTGCGGCATCGGCCGTGAACTTCCGGGTGGAATAGTGGACCGCTCCCCTACTGACGGTGATCATATCCAGCCAGGGCCGCCAGTCGGAATTGCTCTTTGCAGACAGGACAAAAGCGGCGGCATGGAGGGCGCCGGCCAGCGATCTTACCTGGAGCGCGGTCGAATCGGTACGGTAGTTCAAGGCGGTATTCTTACATGAGATGTCGAGCGTGGAAAATTTCAGTGGGGAGAGCGTGAGGGGTCCTGCGGTCAGCTTTACCCGCGCGGTTATAAGGAGCGAGTCTTTTTTTATTTTCTTGCTATAGCTGAGGGATGCATCGGGAGACGAAAGGGATTGGATCATCAAGGACGTGAGGTCGGTGGAATGAAGCTGTGCGTCTACGAAGATTGCGGGAATCGATAGGCTGGCGGAATTGTCGTTGCCGGAGAGATCGAGGTGGATGCCCCGGGCGGTGGCGCCGCTGTCGCTATTGAATGCCAGAGATTGGATAGTGGCGTTCGCCTGCCGGGTTTGCAAGCCGATATCGGGGAGGAGGATTTGGGCGTGTTCCCAGGTGAGCGCATGAGCAGTGGAGCGGATGCCGGTGAGGTGCAGGTCATTGGCGGAGAGCTGGATGGTGCCGAAGGAGGCGGGTGCATGCAAGGTGAGCTGATCCAGGTGGAGGGAATCTATTTGTATCTCTTTGGTCTTTTGAAACCGGTCCCAATCCAGCGAATGCCAGAAGATGTTCTTTCCTTCCATCTGCAAGCCGCTATCAGTGCGCAGACTGAACTTCCCGCCACTGCTGTGTTGCTTTCCCGTGCCGTCGAAGCTATACTGCTCCGCCAGTAGGTGGAGGCCCCGGGAAGTAAGGGACAGGGTGCCGATGCGCCAGTCCGGGATGGCATGCTTGATATCCACCAGGCTGTCGCTGATGAAGAATTTGTTGAGCAGGAGATGCGCATTCAGGCCGGTGATATCCATTTGTATTGGCGATGATCCGGTATGGGTATAATGGGCGTTACCGTCGATGATATTGAAGGTGGGGGCGTCGATGAGCGCCCTTACATTATGCAAGGTTCGATAGAACAAGGCGATCTTTTTCGCGTCGGCGTTAGTCTGGCGGCGGGTTTCGGTGGTATCCGGGGGCTTGTTGTCGGACATCATGATGCTGGGCTGCAGCAGCTGCGCGCCCGAGGCTTTGATGTGCTTGAGCAGCAGGTCCGGGATGCTGATATCCCTGAGCAGCAGGGATGGCGCCGTAAACACGACTTCCTTGCCTGGGTCGGGATGGATGGGCGCATATTTCACCTGGCTGAAAAGCGCGTCGTTCCCGAGGATGGCGAATTCGCCAATAGAAAGCATATAGAGGCTGTCCGATGTGAGGAATTCGATATTCCGCAGTTTCAGGCGGATACTATCAGTGGTAAGAAGGGACGGCTTCGAAGGGTCGAACTGAAGGTTATAGATGCTGAGATCGGCTTTCCGGGTAGAGGCATTGCCCGGATGACCAGCTTTGTTCCGGACGAGCACATAGCCATTGATGACGTCCACGAAGCGGACGTTGATCCAGCCGAAGAGCTTTTCTTGCATGGTGGTGTCGCTGGCGCCGCTTTGCTTTAGCGGCTCGGGGATCGACAGCACCGGGTTAATGCAGACGAGGGTATCGAGCAGGAGCTTTAGGAGGCCCTTTTCCTGATAGACGGCGGGAAGCCGGCTGGAATTGAAGAAGAAACGGTCTGCGCTCAGCCGGAACTCGCCTTCACCCGTATCCTTTTTTTGGCGAAAGGAAAAGGAATCGAGCTGGAAGCGCTGGCCGCGGCTGTCGAAGGTCAAACGCGCGAAGTCGATCTCCTGTCTGCCGCCGGTGATCACCCAGTGCTGACGGCCCAGGGAGAGGGACACGTTATCCGATGCCAGGAGGTGGCTGTCGCCATTATCCAGCTTCGCGAAATTGGCGACGGCCAGGTTGATGTGGCCGCCATGCAGGGGCTCCGAGCCGGCAGGTCCTTCATAGGTAAAAGAGGCGTCCTTTAAAGCAAAAGCACGGATGTTGAGATGCAGAAGGGTCTTCTGCAGGAGGCTGACGAAGTCGGCAGCATGGAATTCGTTATGCGAAGCGGTGACCATTTTGTTTCTCACATGCACATGGATAGACGGGCCGATGATGGCCAGGCTGTCGACGATGAGCTTTTTGTCGAAGAGCAAGGTCTTCCAGGATGCCAGGGAAAAGTAGAGCTCCGGGGTCTGCATGTTACACCAGGCATCCACCCCTGTGGTATCCCGGCAATAGAGCTGAGAGCCTTTGACGACGATCGTGCCTTTCCAGAAGGAAATGCTGGCGTCGCTGGCGTCGAAGACATATCGGCCTTTGGACTCCTTGGCCACCAGGTATTTTATACTGTCCTTGAAGCGGTAATGGATGAAGAACCAGAAAACGCCGAGGGCTGCCGCCAGGAGAAACATGGGAATGAGGAAGAGCAGCAGGAGACGCTTTTTTAACCTGGCGGTAAATTTCATAACTAGGTATAAATTTAGCCGGTTTTTCCAGAGGATCAGTTGTATATATCAACTATTTTAAAGAATCCATCCACGCAGTGAAAACCGCCACCTACGCAGTCAAGACCGGGAAAAAGCCGCCAATGAGTAGTTTCAGGAAAACTGCAACTATGAAGTATTTTCTCCTCTTATTGACCGCCGTGCTGGCCTTACCGGTATTTGCACAGCCCAGGCCACAAGATCCGCCAAAACGGGCAAAAGACTGGTGGCAGGCGGATTGGAAAAAAGACTCTCTTCCTGGTATCAGCCTGGATCTGGCCTACGACTACCTGAAGGGGAGAAAATCCAAGCGGGTCATCGTAGCTATTATAGACGGGTGCGTCGACACTTCGCATGAGGACCTGCGTGGGGTGGTTTGGGTCAATAACAAGGAAATACCCGGCAATGGGATCGATGACGACCATAATGGCTATACAGATGATGTAAACGGCTGGTGTTTTATATGTGGAAAAAATAATACTTCGCAGCTTGATGATGCGCCGGACGATGTGCGGACCTATATGACGTGGCGGAAGAAATTTGAAGGGGTTGATACCAGCGGGCTGAAGGGCAGTCTAAAGCTGCAGTATGCCATATATCGGGAGTCCAAAATCAAACTGAAGGAAGGGCTTGAATTTCGCCGGCTCAATGAAACCATGCAGGCGGATACGGGGCGGTTCCGGCATTATATGAGCAATTTGCCGGCGAGTTACAAAGATACGCTTCTTACGTCTGTCCCTTTTGGCACCCTCCCCTTTACCAATGCGTTCGACTCGTCGGCCAACCTTTTTTGGGTCCATGTGAATGACAAAATGAAAGGCTCATCGCGGCCCCCTACCCTGGGGATGTATGCCTTTTACCTAAAGAGTCCCGAATTCCTGAGCAAATACTTTTTTAAGGAATTCATCGATCGGATGACGGACGGTTACGATACCTTAAAAAACTACCGAGAGGTCGTGGGGGATGATGAGAACGATTTTGTTACCCCTTATGGCGCTGCCACCATCAAGGTAGCGGGACATCCCGACGAGCATGCTACATTCATAGCCGGGATCATCTGCGCCAACAGGGAAAACAATACCGGGATCAGGGGCATTGCGGATAATGTGGCGATCATGCCGGTGGTAGTGGCCAGCAATGCGGGCAGCAGGGATAAGGACCTCGCGTTTGGCATCCGCTATGCCGTGGACAACGGTGCGGCGGTCATCAATATCAGCCTTGGCGGCGTGCCATCGCTGGGCGAGCACGTAAAAGAAGTGATGGAAGCCTTTGATTATGCGAGTGAGCACGAGGTAGTCGTAGTCAATGGCGCCGGAAATGATGGCGTCGATATCGATAAGTCAGCCTATTGTCTGGGTGATGGGACCGGAAGGAAGGAAGATGAAGGTTATATCCGGGTAGGCGCCACTACCGGCTTATCAAATGAAAATCTGGTAAGTGGCTTCTCCAATTACGGTCACCGAACGGTAGACCTCTTTGCGCCGGGATCCACGATCTATTCGACCGTTCCCGGCAACAAATACAAGTCAAACGGAGGTACCAGTTTTGCGGGCCCGATGGTCGCCGGTGTAGCGGCACTGCTCAAATCCTATTTTCCCACGCTAACGGCCAGGCAGATCAAGGAGATACTTGTGAAATCCGTCTATAAGCCCGATGTGCAGGTATTACTGCCCATCAGTCAGGGCAGCTCGGCTAAATTGGCTTTCAAGGACATGAGTGAAAGCGGCGGCATCCTGAACGCGTACAATGCCGTGCTGCTGGCGGATAAAATGACTAAGGGGCGCTGAGGATCTGGAGGAACTCGTCTTTCTTTCGTCTTGAAACGTCAACAACATCGCCATTGCGCAAGATGATCTGGCCGCCGTCGCCGCGGACGTATTTCTTGACGAAGAGCAGGTTTATCAGATGTGAGTTATGGACGCGATAAAAACGGTAAGGGCTTAGCAGCTCTTCGAACTCCCGGAGCAGTTTGGCCACTACGAGGATGCGGCCGCCGTTAAGGATGAGGCGGGAATAATTGGAGCTGGACTCGATGCGGATAATATCCTTGATCTGCAGGAATTCGATGCCATCGCTGGTAGGAACTGGGATGGTATTTTCCTGTGATCGTGGGTCCGAGAGTTTTTGGCGGAGGGCTTCGAACCGCTCTTTGGATTTGTGGTTCGATTTGTCGGCGAGTCTTTCCACCGCGGCCTGCAGCTCTTTGATGACGACTGGTTTTACGAGGTAATCGAAGGCGCTGAAGCGGATGGCCTCGATGGCGTATTGGTTATAGGCCGTGACAAAGATGACCTCGAAATCCACCTCCTTGATCTCCTGGAGCATTCTGAAGCCATCCATCCGGGGCATTTCTATGTCGAGGAAGACGACCTCTGGTTTGTGGTGCCGGATGAGCAAGATGGCTTCTTCGGGCCGCATAGAGGTGGCGATCACCCGGAGCGAGGGGCAGAATTCCGTGAGCTTCTGGTGGAGGTTCTCCAGGCTGCTTTGCTCATCCTCGATCAAGATCGTGCGAAGGGGTTCCATATATCAGACTGCTTTAAATTTTACGCGTACTCTTGTTCCTTCAGGCTGTCCGTCGTTGCCATACAGGTCGGTCACCTCTACCGCACCCATCCCGGCCTGCTGCTGGTTGAGGATGCTGATGCGTTCCTGCGAGATCTTCATACCCATGCCCTTGTGAGAAAGCTTATTCCGCCGATACTCTTCGGCCTTCTGCCGTCCTATCCCGTTGTCCTCTATCGTATAGACGACATGGTCATTTTCGAAGGCCACTGTTATCGTGAGCCGGAGCTCGTCCTTGTCGCTCTGCGCCAGGCCGTGGAGGATCGCATTCTCCACGTACGGCTGTATCAGCAAAGGGGGGACGTTGAATTCGCCAGACAACAGCACCTGATCGAACTCCGTGATATAAAGAAAGCGGTTTGCGAAACGCAATTGTTCCAGCTCGACATAGAGTTGGAGCGCCTGGATATCTTTTCTAAAAGGCACCCATTCATTTCGGCTGTTGTCGAGGATCATGCGCATGAGGCTGGCGAACTTCCCGAAGTAGTCGCTGGCCATCACCTTATCGTTCTTCATCATAAAATTCTCGATGCTGTTAAGGCTGTTGAAGATAAAGTGGGGGTTCATCTGGGACCGCAGCACCTTAAGCTCCATCTCCGAGATGCGTCTGTGACGGGCCTGGTCGGCCTGTTTTTCACGCTGCGTCATGGCCATGACAAAGAAGCAAACCTGTGCGATGACAAAGAGCGCCATGATGATGTATTCTCCTACGGTCCCTTGTTTGGAGATGAATGCTTCGTGTGTCTGGTAGATGGACGAGAGGGTGAACATGAACATCCCGATCGTCATGACGCAAGACCCATAAAAGAGGAAGGTGTAGAACCCGGTTCGGTGTTTCCATAAATAAAAAGTGAATAGAAAGTACAATGCCAGGCAGAGGAGCTCGCAGATGGGGTATAAAAGGTCGCTGATCCAGCCAAGAACAATATAGGCAGGGTTTGCCGCTATCACCGGGATGAGCACCGTCGCGATAATATGAAATACGATATAGACTTGTGAGATGCGGTATATCCTGTTGGCGTTGGTTTTCAGCTCCATGATCGTCCGCAGGAAAAGGATATTGAAGACGATGGTGATGTCGGAAAAGATAGCGCAGTACTCCTTGCTATCTTTACACCAGGGAAAGAGTGAGGACTCGAAGCGCGGCATATGATAGTATACGGCCAGGCCGAGGAAACAAAAGAAATTCACCAGCGCATAATAGAGATACACTTTGTCCTTTGACTGGGAGAAGAATTTCAGCATGCTATAAAAACAGATAGCGAGAAAGAAGCCGGCAAGGAACAGCTGGATGATCTTGGCCCGCATGCGCCGGCTTTCGCCGTACTGATCTTCCAGCAGCGCTTTATCCTTGCTCTCTATGGAAGGCAAGGCTGTTTTCAATTCCGATTGGTACCGGCTAAACCTGAGGTAGTAGGTTTGGTTGCCTGCGGCCGAAAGGACGAAGGGGATATCGTTGGCGTTCCCGCGCCAGGATCGTCGCGTATAAGGCAGCTCATAGCCAGAGTTCCCGATCATCGACAGTCCGCCGTGGCTGTCCGGCCGATATAAATAAAAGAGGGGAATGGGTATATTCAGATGCAGGATCACGGAGGTATCCCGGTTCGTGGTAGGGTCGAGGGTAAATCGCAGCCAGATGTCCCGGACGGAATCCGGCCATGAGGTCGATGACGAGAAAGAGCTGTCGAGGGGATGAAAGATCAAGCGCCCGGGCTGCGGATTCTCGCTGGTGGCATTGGCGGAAATGGCATATTCCGGCTTAGCCGGCAATGGTATTACCTGTCCCTGACATTCGATGCAAGTAAGATACAAGAGGAGTATCGATATGGTTCTGACGGTGTCTATAGGGATAGCTTTTTTCTCATACTCAAGGTATAACATTCCTTTGAATGGCTCACGCAGGGAATCCCGCCGGCTATCTGTTAAAACGTCCCATTTGCGAAGTCGGCGTTTGCTGTGGAAAATTCTTAGCTAATTTGATGGGTATGAAACAACTCCTAAACATCCTGATCGCCGTGGGCCTTTTGTTGTGCACGTTGCATAGCCAGGCTCAGAAAGAGAGCAAAAAATGGAGCCTCGGCTTCTTAAGCGAAGGCGGCTTTGCGCAGGGCGACGCCAAGACATCCTTCCATACCGTGAGCGGAGCAAGCCTGCGGCTTTCCATTCATGCCGGGCCGGGTTTTGTAACGCTTTCCGGCGGAGCGGAGCTATACTGGCCGAAGCTAAATATCGGCACGCTTTACGGCGATAGCACGTTTTCCGATTCCACTATCGACCTCTCCAAGCTGCGAGTGGGGGTACAGATCCCCATTATGATTGGGTACAAGCTTATCCTCGGGCATTATTTCTTTCTCATGGGCGAGATCGGCTATTCCAATTTCCTGTACTACTATTTTGATTCGAATGACAATGGCCGTTCCGTTCATTCGGGGGGCCTGACCTATGCGCCGTCCATCGGGTTTCAGTATCATGCATTTGAAGTGGGATTAAAATATCAGTCGCTGCATCCTGGCCAGGGATCGCCTTCACCGGCGGGTCGATCGATCTCCAATATCGTATTGCGGACGGGTTTTAATTTTTAGTTGTAGATTGTAGGTAATTCCTGACCAAATCCGCAGAGGGAAGCCTATGCTGAATAAATCCACACAGAACAGCTCACGCAATATGGTCGAGGCCATTTTGGTGGTCATCCTGCTGGTTAGCCTGATGCTGGCCTTGTATGATGTGCTGAAGGTCTTCTTCGGCATTCTCACTTTCGCGTTAATCTTTTCGGTGAGCTTCGTCGTTCCTTACGAGTGGCTGGCCGGGCGGCTGGGCAATCGCCGGATGCTGGCGGCGATCATCTATGCGGTAGTGCTGATCGCTATCGTGGCGTTGCCGCTGGTGTTTATCATTTCTGCTTTACGACATCACGTGAAAGACGCCATTGCCTGGATGAACGATATGCGCACCAATGGGCTCCCTCCCCTACCCAAGTGGATAACCAACCTACCTCTTGTCGGTGAAGACATCAGTACTTTCTGGCAGCAGCTGCAAAGTAGTCCGAGGGAGACGATCGCCACGCACGGCGAGCCGATAAAAATGGCGATGCGGCATGTGCTTACAAGCGGCGCCGGAATCGTGGGGACGGCCCTGCAGTTCGTTATAGGGATCATTATCTCCGCCTTCTTTCTCGTTGCGGGGGAAAAGGCGATGGCGCCAATAAAGTCGACGATGCAGCATCTGTTGGGCAAACGGGATGGACTTTCGTTGCTGAAGGCGACAGCGCAGGCTATCAAAAGCGTATCGATCGGGGTGATCGGGACGGCATTCATAGCGGCTATCCTAAGCTGGATAGGATTGCTGATCGCCGGCGTCCACTATGCGGTCCTGCTTGCCGCGCTGATCTTTTTCCTGGTATTGATCCAGCTGGGTCCGTTGCTGGTATGGGTGCCGCTGGTGATCTGGACGGCCAGCCAGGGGCATACGGGGATGACGGTCTTCCTGATTATTTATGGCGTTGCGCTACTCGTAGTGGATGCGGTGCTGAAGCCTATACTGCTTGCTAAGAGCGGGGGAAAGATGCCGTTCCTCGTCCTCTTCCTGGGGGTAGTCGGGGGATTATCCGCATGGGGGT
>JAMFRX010000167.1 GCA_026224995.1 Puia dinghuensis | reverse complement strand
CTGAAGGAAGTACTGGCGCCTGCCGTGGTTTTATTCCCCAGTTGGATGTCGACGCCCAGCCGGGCATCGTGGTTATTGACCACAGGCTTCGTCAGGTTCTCGAACTGAACGTCCATGGGACCGCCCAGTGGAGGATAGTTCGCGTAGCTCTGGCCGTAGAGATTGTCATAGCTCCTGTCGTGTGTAAAGGTATAGGTGCCGTAAAAGCCGACATTCTTCCCATTGTCGGCGAAGCTGAGCGCGGCCATATCCTTTTCGCCCCAGCCATATCCCTGGGTCAGGGCCAGGGAACCGCTCCTGCCAGGCCGGTTATTCTTCTTCAGGACGATATTGATGACTCCGGCGCTTCCATCCGCATCGTATTTGGACGGGGGCGTCGTCATCAGCTCGATCCTTTCAATGTTGTCTGCGCTCATTCCATTGAGTAATGTGACCAACTGGTCCATGGACAGGTGCATGGTCTTACCATTCAGCAGGACGGTGACGCCGCTTTTACCGTTCAGGGCGATGCTGTTGTATCTGTGGTCGATCGTTACTCCCGGAGACCTTTCCAGGAGCTGCAGGGCCGTGCTTCCTTTGGTGAGGACACTGCTTTCCACGTTGACTACCGTCCCGTAGGGCTGCTGTTGGAATAAGGGCTTCCGGCCCTTTACGACAATGGAATCCAGCTGCCGGTCGACCTTTATCCGGGAGGTATCGGCTGCCTGGCCGAGGACATGCTGAAAGGAACAAGTTGCTAAGCTGAGATAGAGCAGGGCTTTCATGGGATCAAAGAAAGGAAGACGGAAAGGGTGGACGAAATGCGTATGACCAATGGCAGGGGATAATTGATGAACTACATTTTTCGTATATTTCGGACATGCCTAAATTATTGGTTTTTTCTCTGCTCCTGTTGGTTTCCGGCGCAGGAACTGCGCAGCGAAGGGCAGAACACCGCAACTGCCCAAATACCTTCGAGATGCACAAGGACAACGGGGAGCAGGACATCAGCTATGCCTCCAGCCTGCGGCTGAACAGGAAGGATACGGCTGTCACAACTCTGCTGGTGTATATCCACGGACTCCACCGCAATGCGATGGGATACTTCGACTATGCGGAGAGCGCGGTCAGGTCTGCCAGGCAGAGGAAGACAACGCTGGTGATCGCTCCCCAGTATGTCAACGAGGAAGACGGCCAGGGCGGCAATGATCTTTGCTGGAGGAAAGCGGAGTGGAAGGATGGGTATGGTTCCATCTCCAACGAGCGCAAGCATCAGAAGGTCAGGATGAGCTCCTACGAAGTCTTAGATTCTTTGGTCGCCGCGGTGCTCGGCTCCGGGAACTTTCCCAATCTATCCAGGGTCGTCGTAGCGGGTCACTCCGCGGGTGGGCAGTTCGTGGATCGCTATTCCGCCACTACGCCGCTTCCCGAGCTGTATCCGGCCGTTCACTTTCGGTTCATCGTGATGAATCCGTCCAGCTACCTGTATCCTGACAATAAAAGGCCTGACGCCGACGGAAACTTTATCGTTCCTGACAGTACTGGCTGCGAGGACTATAACCGCTACCCCAAGGGACTTACAGAGCTGAATACTTATGCGCAGGCGGCCGGCGCCGACCGCATCGTGCACAATATCATGCAACGGGACATCGTGATCCTGGTGGGCAGCGAAGACACCCGGATAGACGACCCGGACCTGGACGTAAGCTGTGCAGGGAACTTCCAGGGCAAAATCCGTTTGGTACGGGCATTATATTATATTGCGTGCATCAGCTCTTATCCGGAATATGGGGGCAAGAAGAATTACAATATCGTGCGCGGCTATAGCCATGAAGGCGACATGATCGGATCGGACGAAGCCATAAAATGGATTTTCTCCCAGTGATCCGCGGGCCGATGGATAATTCGTGTTAAAGTGACAAGTATTTATTGTTTTAATCCGGAATTGTTTATCTTGTGTTAGAGACTCGGTTTAAAAGCCAAGATTACTTGCCAACGGAAAAACCCGATAACGAACCTGAACTATTGCTGCGTATCTCGCTAGGCGATGCCTGGGCCTTCCGGCAAATTTTTAATGCCTACAGCAGGCAGGTTTATTCCCTTTGTATAAAGTTGACCAAGGATGCGGAACAGGCGAAAGACCTTACGCAGGAGATCTTTGCGCGTTTGTGGATCAAGCGGGAGCGGCTTGGCTCGGTCTATCATTTCAAGGGTTTTTTGACTACCATGGCCCTTAATCTCATCCGCAACCATCTCCGGAAAAGGGCCCTGCACATGGACAACGAGGCTTTCCTGGCGAATTATTTCAGCGAGAGCGCCCCGGCACCCGATAAGGCCATGGAATTCAAAGAATTTCAATCGATCCTGCAAGAGGCCGTAGCGCAGCTTTCTCCCCAGCTTAACCGTTCTTTTATCCTTAGCCGGATCGCGGGCATGAGCCATGCCGAGATCGCCCGGCAGATGGAGCTTTCTCCGCTTACCGTAAAGAGCCATATTGCCCGGGCCCTCACTTTGATAAGGGCTTACCTTGAGGAGCATCATGCCAGGGTATTGATGGTGATGGTGTTAGCCGTTTTCCGGCGATTTTTTTAAAAAATCCCTTTTTCAATGCCTCCCAGTGGTCGGTTCGGCTGTCCTGTTGATCAATGACGATGCCTGCCATGACGCTTGAGGCGCTATTGCGCAAATACCTGGACGATGAATTGTCGCCCGACGAACTTCGCCTTTTCCGCGAGCTTGCCCTTCAAAAGGAGAGTCGAGCGGAGCTGGACAGGTTACTGGCGCTTTGGATCGACCGGGAATTCCCTTTCCCGCGGCAGGAGGACATCGACATCGATACCATCTATCTTGAGCTCACCCAAAATAAAGATATTCCTGTAGGCGTGCAGCCGGCTGAGTCCCCTCGTTCCGGTCGCCGTTTTTTCCTTTTTTCCCTTTCTGCAGCCGCCTGCGTGCTTCTCGCGGCCGGTATTTTCCTTTTCCGGCGTCCCTCCCGGTTGGCTATGCCTTCCATCGCGAGCACGGCCGTCCTTCCGGCGGCGGCTATCACACCGGCCGGCAGCAAGGCGGTCCTTACCCTGGCGGGTGGTCAGCGTATCGTGCTCGACAGCGCTGCAGACGGCTATCTTACCAGCCAGGGCGCTATGCGGGTGATAAAGCTGGGCAGCGGGCAGCTGGCCTATCAGCCCGCGAAGGGCGGCAGTCCCTCAGCCTCGATCTCGTCGCCGGCCGGCGCTCCCGATCCCTTGCTATACAATGAGATCGCCACTCCGCGTGGCGGGTTTTATCAGCTGATACTGCCCGACGGCTCCAAAGTCTGGCTGGACGCGGCCTCGTCCCTGCGTTTTCCGACAACGTTCTCCGGCGCTCAAAGATTGGTGGAGCTCAGGGGCGAAGCTTATTTCGATATCGCCCCTAATAAGGATCAGCCTTTTATGATCAGTACACAAGGCGTGACTGTCCAGGTGTTGGGCACCGAATTGAACCTGATGGCCTACCAGGACGAAGATGCGATCCGTACGACGCTGGTGAGCGGATCGGTGCGGGTGATACGGGGCAATGATCTCCGGCAGATCCAGCCAGGCGAGCAGGCCAGCTGGCTACAAGGCGGCAAGGCCTGGCAGGTCTCCACGCCCGACATGCGGCAGGTGCTGGCCTGGAAACGGCTGGAGTTCCGGTTCGAAGGATTGTCTATGGACGCGATCATGCGCCAGATAGGCCGGTGGTACGACGTGGACATCACTTTCCGGGGAGCACAGCCGGCAGGCGAGTTCAACGGGGTCATTTCCCGTAAGAAGACCGTCACGGATCTGCTGGCGGCGCTGGAAGAGACGGACATTGTGCATTTTACCCTGGAGGGCAGGAGGGTCATTGTAGAGGCAGGGCCCAAGCCTTCGATTCATTAAGCAATACGCAGCTACTCAATATTTTAAACCAAAAACTAACGATTATGCCACCTGACGCTTAACACATGTGAAGGAACTCCATAAAAAAAGCCGGAAGTGAAATTGGAAGCCTCACCCCCGGCGATGATTTTGGGGATCCTGAAAACCACTCCTTCTTACAAGACGATTTTCTTACCCCAAAACTTTTCAAAAGTATGAAATGGTGTATACCCGGCAATAAAATTTTCCTGGTAATGAAATTAACGATTGCCTTACTATTACTTGCTACCATGCAGGTCGGAGCGACCTCTTTCGCGCAGAAGGTGACTCTCAGCGGAAAGAACATCACGCTCCCCCAGCTTTTCGAGACCATCAAACAGCAGACCGGCTTTGATTTCATGTATGACAAATCCTTGCTGGCCAAGGCCAGACCGGTGGCCGTCCAGTATAACAACACGCCGCTCCGCGAGGTGCTGGACGACTGCCTGCGGCAGCAGGGCCTGAGCTATGCGCTGTCCAATGGCATGATCATCGTCAAGCGAAGCCTTGTTCCACACACCAATCTGCCGGCGGAAGTGATTTCACCCGACAGCAGCACGCTGGCGCTCATCACCATCCACGGAAGGGTGGTGAATGAAAGTAACGAACCGCTCGAAGGCGCCAATGTGAAGATCAAGGGTTCCAACGTCTCGACCCAAACCGGGCTTGACGGCGCCTATACCCTGAAAGCCGCTACGAATGCGACGCTGGTTATCAGCTTTATCGGCTACGATAGCAAAGAGGTGCCGGTAAACGAGCAGGCGGTGATCAATATCACGCTGCACGTGAATAACAACGCGCTCGGCGATATCGTGGTCATCGGCTATGGCGCCCAGCACAAGGCGGACGTCACAAGCTCCGTCACGACCGTAAAATCGGAAGACTTTGTCACCGGTCCGGTATCGGATGCGGGGGAGCTGCTGAAGGGAAAGGTAGCCGGATTGGCCGTATCAAATCCTTCGGGCGACCCGAATGCCCAGTCGCAGATCCTGCTGCGGGGGACCAATACCATCGGCGGCGCCAACACGGGCGTGCTCGTCATCGTGGACGGCGTTCCCGGCGACCTGCTGACGGTGGCTCCGGAAGACATTGCGGAGATCTCCGTGCTGAAAGATGCGTCGGCCACCGCCATCTATGGGGTGAATGGCGCCAACGGGGTCATCATCATTACCACCAAGCGACCGAAAGGGGCTACCATCAACCAGGTGGACTACAGCGGTAACGCCAGCACCAGCCAGGAGACCAGGATACCCAAGCTGCTGACGGCCCAGGACTACCGGGACCAGATAGCGGCGGGAACAAGAACGGCCAACTATGACCTTGGCCATTCCACCAACTGGATAAAGGCGATGAGCAATAGCTTTCCGGTGTCGACCATTCAAAGCGCCACCTTCAAGGGTGGGAACAGCCAGACCAATTACCTGGCCTCTATCAACTACCGCGGGCTGGACGGTATCTTTCAGCAGAACAACCACAAGCAGACCACCGGCAGGGTCGACATCAACCACAGCATGCTGGATGGGAAGCTGAAGTTCAACGTTGGGATATTACAGACCAATTTTACCGATCTGCCTTTCAACCAGTATGACTATGAGCAGGCCCTGAAAATGAACCCTACCGCCCCGGTGAAAGAAGCAGACGGCAGCTATTACCAGGAGCCGAATAACTTTGAATACCAGAACCCGCTGTCGGATATTTATAACACCAGCCAGCCGCAAACCGCCTACCGCAGCAAGTACAACGCGACGATCACCCTGACGCCTGTAAGGGGCTTGCGGTTCTCTGCGACCGGGGCCTATACCAAGAACGGCTATCTGAACAAATACTTCGCGAATTTCCAGAACATCTCGACCATCCGGGATCAGCAGAATGGCGTTGCGAGCGTCAATCAGGGGCAGGATGTAGCGCGTTATCTCAATTTAACGGCGCAGTATTCCAAGGATTTTGGCGATCATCATGTAGACCTGCTGGCAGGCTATGAATATCAGGATGACGACAACTTCTTTACTACCATCAACAACCATGATTTCCCGACGGATGTGCTAGGTTATAATGCCATCTACCTCGGCGCGGCGCAAAGCGCCGGGACGAACGCCACCGGGATCGGCACCAGCAACCCGCTCACTCAGGGGAATATCCAGACCAACCTGATCAGCTACTTCGCCCGGCTTACCTACAACTACAAGGAGAAATACCTGCTGCTGGCGAGCCTGCGGATCGACGGCGCCAGCCAGCTGTATGGCGCGAGCGAGCCTTATGGTAAATTCCCTTCGGTCCAGGTGGGCTGGCGGCTTACCAAGGAAGAGTTCATGCAGGGACAGCATTTCTTCGACGATCTGAAGCTGCGCGGCGGCTATGGCATCACCGGCAATCCGCCCGGGGCAGGTTTCCTGGGCGTCGGGCTGCTCGGCTATGGGAACTATATCCTTTACAACGGACAATGGATCCAGACCCTTGGCCCCAGCCAGAATGCCAATCCGGGCCTGAAGTGGGAAGCCAAGCACGAGACGAATATCGGGGTGGACTACAGTATCCTGAAAGGGTTGGTGACCGGCACGATCGACTATTATAACAATAAGATCGTGGGCCTGCTATACAACTATAATGTTCCCAGCCCGCCTAACCTGTTTCCGACGACGGAAGCGAATGTAGGAACAATGGATAACAAGGGTATAGAAGTGGCGGTGAACATCACCCCTGTCCGGGGAAAGCATGTCACCTGGATAAGCGGCTTTACCTTCTCTACCAACAGCAACAAGCTGGCGAGCCTTTCCAACGGGATCTATCAGACGACGGTGCCCTATTTTACCACGGGAAATACCCTGGACCCCATCACCACTTTTACCAACATCGTGCAGGTGGGGCATCCGATAGGCGATTTCTATGGGTTTAAGGTCGTCGGGGTGGCTTCGGACGGGACCTGGATGTACCAGGAGCCGAATGGGAAGGTCGTGCCCTACAGCCAATTCGCCCATGCCTTCACCGACAAGCAGGTCATTGGGAATGGCCTGCCGAAATACTATGGGGGATGGAACAATACGGTGCGGTACAAAAACTGGGATTTCGGCGTAACGATGCGCGGGGCCTTTGGGTTCCAGGTGCTAAATATGCAGCGGATGTATTTCGAGAACACTTCGGTGGAGAACTATAACCGGCTGGCTTCCTCGAAGAACAAGATCGGCGGAGTAGCGGTGCTGAGCCCGACGATGCCGGAAGAGTTCAACAGCCACTATATAGAAAATGGAGCTTTCTGGAAGATAGACAATATCAACATTGCCTATAACTTCAAAGAAGTCCACTCCAAATACATTCATAATATCAGGGCCTACATTTCGACTCTGAACACGGCGATCTTTACCC
This sequence comes from Puia dinghuensis, assembly GCA_026224995.1. Lineage (GTDB taxonomy): Bacteria > Bacteroidota > Bacteroidia > Chitinophagales > Chitinophagaceae > Puia > Puia dinghuensis_A. The sequence continues at coordinate 869 of JAMFRX010000167.1, read as the reverse complement.
ATTACAAGGGCACCGATCCGGAAGTGCTGCAGACGGGATCCGCCGCCGCGAATTCGGTTTCCAACGTCCTGGCTCCGGGTGTGGACAGCCGGGATACTTATCCAACCGTCCGGCAGTATACGTTCGGCGTTTCGTGCAGTTTCTAAATGAGTTACAGCATCTAAAATCAAGTAACATGAAAAAGATACTTATAATTATATTCTGCGGGCTGAGTATACTGACCGGGTTCCTCGCCTGCACCAAGCTGGACAACAAAGATTATGTAACTATCGTGTCCAGCCAGTTCAATCCCGGCCCTGCGGATGTCGCGGCGCTGGTAGGGGTGCCTTATACCAATTGGCGGACCCTGGAGCTAGGCAGGAGCGCCAACGCCGTCTGGCGGACCAATGAGATCTCGGCAGATGAGACGGTAATCCCCGAGCGGCCCAATGGCTGGGTGGATGGCGGCGTCTACCGGCGGATGCATACGCATACCTGGACTCCGGACGAAGACAACTGCTATCAGATCTGGACGAATGCCTACCAGGGCATTACCAATTGCAACCGGCTGCTGTACCAGATAAACGGGAATCTGATCCCGGTGAGTACGGGTAAGGCGCAGCTTATCGCGGAGCTGCGGGTCCTCCGGGCTTCCTTTTACTATGCGCTGTGCGATTTCTTCGGCAATGTGCCCATTGACACGAGCTTCAACGAGCCGGCTTCTTTCCAGCCTACGCAGAGCACGCGGGGGCAGGTGTATTCGTTCATTATGTCAGAGCTCACCTCCAATGTGCCCTTGCTGGATTCCGCCAATGATGTTACGACCTATGGTCGGTTCAACATGTGGGCTGGCTATGCCTTATTGGCCAAGATGTATCTCAATGCCGGTG
>JAMFRX010000024.1 GCA_026224995.1 Puia dinghuensis | reverse complement strand
CACCGAAGACAGCCCGCTGGTGGGTATCGAGCCATCGGCCATCCTGACCCTCCGTGACGAATACCCCGACCTGGCCGAAGACGAGCTGCTTAGCGGGGCCCGGAAGCTGGCGGACTGCAGTTTCCTGATCGATGATTTCCTGGCCCGGGAGATGGACAGAGGACATATCGCCATAGAGCAGTTCACCCGGGAAAAGCGGGAGGTCCTGCTCCACGGCCATTGCCAGCAGAAGGCCCTGAGCTCGGTGGCGGGCAGTGTGAGTATCCTATCCTTTCCGGAGAACTATTCCGTGAGCACGGTGCCTTCCGGATGTTGTGGGATGGCCGGGTCCTTTGGCTATGAGCGTGAGCACTATTCCCTGTCCCAGCAAATTGGCGAGCTGGTGCTTCTACCTGCCGTCAGACGGCAAGGAGAGGAAGTGATCATCGCGGCGCCGGGAACCAGCTGCCGTCACCAGATAAAAGACGGAACAGGCCGTAAGGCGCTGCACCCGGTGGAAGTATTATATGATGCGCTGGCTATTTAAACAAGAGAAGGTAAATTTGTCTATTAAAACCGGAAACACCATGGCGTTGAGCAAACAAAAGATCGATCCATTACTCAAGACCAATAACGACACTGGGTTCGGTGTCAATGCCGCCAATTACGGGGGCCGGTTCATCAACCGCGACGGGACCTTCAATCTCAGAAAAGAGGGAACTTCCTTCCTTAAGCGGTTTAGCATCTACCACAATATGCTGACCATGCCAAGGTGGAAGTTCGTCGGGCTCATTCTCACGTTCTATTTCTTTATCAATGTTATCTTCTGCTCCGTCTACCTGCTGGTGGGCATCGATCAACTCGCCGGAGTCGTTGCGACCACGCCCTGGGGAAAGATCAAGGAAGCCTATTTCTTCAGCGCGGAGACCTTCACTACGGTAGGCTATGGCCGGGTGAACCCTGTAGGCGACGGCGCCAACGTGATAGCGGCTATCGAGGCGATGAGCGGCTTTCTCTCTTTTGCCCTGGCTACCGGTCTCATCTTCGGGCGTTTCTCACGGCCCAAGTCTTTTTTACTCTTCAGCGATTTCGCCTTGATAAGCCCCTATAAGGAAGGAACGGCGCTCATGTTCCGCTTTGCCCCCTATAAGGACAATCATACCCTTACCGACGTGCAGATCCGCGTGAACATTGGTCTGCAGGTGCAGATGGATGGCATGGCGGAATACCGCTATTATGACCTGACGCTGGAGCGCAACAAGGTGAAAGCCTGCCCATGAACTGGACCGTGGTGCATCCCATTGACGAGCAGAGCCCCTTGCGGGGATTCACCCAGGAAGATATGAAAGCCTCCGATGTAGAGCTGTATGTGCTCATCCGCGGGTTCGATGACGTATACTCCAATTTTGTCCAGCAGCGGACCTCTTATACCTACGATGAGATACAATTCAATGGAAAATTCATCCCGATGTACCGGGAGAGCCCGGATGGAAGGACAACCATCCTGGAGCTGCATAAGCTCAATGGATTCCAAAAGACTTAAGAAATTGATAAGGCAACCTTTAGGCTAAAATGCCGTAATCTTGTGATAAGCTATGAAGGTGACACCAATCATCCACTAATTTCCATTGTTGAAAATAGTCGTTAAAATAGCCTTCCCGCTGCTCCTTTTTGCCTTTCCGGCCTTGCGTTTGCATGCGCAAGAGACTAATAATCAAATTGATCTGGTGGATGTGGGACGTAGCTGGCTGAAGGGGCATAAATCCACGCGGATAGATACGTTAAAGCAAAAGGTGGGGAAGTTGCATATCTCCGCTCTACCTGTGGCCGGCTATACCCTGCAAACGGGGTTTGCGGGGGTGCTGAGCTCTAATTTCGCCTTTTACACCAGCGAGCACAGCCAGGCTAATCTTTCCAGTGTTCTGACCAGCGTAACCTATTCCCAGTACAAGCAGATCATCTTTCCAATACAGGCCAATATCTGGACTAAGGGAAATAAATACAATATACAGACGGACTGGCGCTACCTCAAATACCCTTCTCTTACGTATGGGCTGGGAGGCAATACCAGCGCCGACAGCGGCTATAACATCGATTACGGCTATCTCAGGCTGCATCAGGCCATCCTGCGGACGGTGGCCAAGGACGTCTATCTTGGGATAGGTTATGATTTCGACTACTTCTGGAATATCGTAGAGGTCGATCCGCCGCCAGGCAAGCCCACAGATTTCGAGCGCTATGGTCTCACGAAGACGGAGAAGGCCTCGGGTATCTCCCTGCATTTTCTGTTCGACGACCGCCGCAATCCTATAAATCCGGCGAACGGCAACTATTTCAGTGTCATCTACCGGCCGAATTTTACCTGGCTGGGCAGCGACAATGCCTGGCAGTCGCTGCTCTTCGATCTACGCAAGTATATTACTTTCCCAGGCTCCACGCATAATGTGCTGGCGCTATGGAGCTATGACTGGCTGACGGTTGGCAACGGCAATCCACCTTATCTCTTATTACCCAGCACGGGCTGGGATGCTTACAGCAATACGGCCCGGGGCTATATCCAGGGGCGGTACCGGAGCAAGAACATGCTCTACCTGGAATCCGAATACCGGTTTGGCATCACGAACAACGGGCTTCTCGGCGGGGTCGTCTTTGCCAATGCCCAGTCTTTTAGTGAGCCGACTACCAACCGCTACACCTATATTGCGCCGGGCTATGGGGGCGGCATCAGGATCAGCCTGAACAAATTCTCACGTACCAATCTTTGTGTCGACTATGGCTGGGGCATCCACGGGTCGGGCGGCTTTTTTGTCAATTTAGGTGAGGTTTTTTAATTAACTTCCAGCTATGAGAAAATTACCCGCACTGCTGCCGGCGGTATTGCTGAGCCTTACCGTTTTCTGTCAGCAATCGAATCCCCGGCTGACCAACGCTACGCGCTATGATAAGAACGGCTGGATCTATGTCCACCTGGAAGGAAGCCCACAGGACATCGGCTACCAGCATGGCTATCTGTTGGCCAACGAGATCGACGATCTCATCCGAAGCATGAAGCTCTCGCTGCCGCATCTCTCCGGCAAGGATTGGGGCTTTTACCGCGACGCGGTGAAGAAACTATCGTACTGGGACAAGATAGACAAGGAATATCAGGAGGAGATCACGGGCATCACCGATGGGCTGAAAGCCCGGGGCAAGCACTATGATGTCACCGACCTGGTAGTGCTGAACGCGAATATAGAGCTCTCCGAATATTATGTTCCCATGCTGGCCGAAAAGCAGCATCCGGGGTCGGCCGCGGCCAATAATAAAGCGCCGGGCAATTGCAGCGGCTTCATCGCTACGGGCAGCTATACGGCGGATGGGCAGATCGCCATCGGGCACAACAACTGGACGGATTATATGGGAGGAGAAAGGTGGAATGTCATTGCCGACATCGTTCCTCAGACGGGCAATCGGCTTTTCATGGATTGCATGCCCGGGCTGATCCATAGTGGGGACGATTTCGTGGTAACGGCCGGGGGTATCCTGATCACGGAGACGACGATCACTCAGTTCAAGGGTTTCGACCAGAAGGGCATCCCGGAATTCGTACGTGCGCGGAAAGCGGCACAGTATGCCAACAGCATCGACGATTTCGTGCAGATCATGACCACAGGCAACAATGGCGGATATGCCAACGACTGGCTGGTAGGAGATACCAAGACCAATGAGATCGCCCGACTGGAGCTGGGCCTAAAGCATTTCAAGGTATGGCGGTCCAATGACGGGGTCTTCACCGGCTCCAATTTTCCCCTGGACGAGAAGGTCATTGCGGAGGAGACGACCTTCAACCCTGCCGACAGCACCAACTCCCCGAACAGCAGGCGCCGGCGCTGGGAAAAGCTCACCAACGACTACAAGGGGAAGATAGACGTAGAAACAGGCAAGACCATAGAAGGGGACAGCTACAACGAGCTGACCAGGGCAAGAGAGGCCAGCCGTTGCGTCATTGCTGGCCGGGTCGACACCGATCCAAAAGGATGTCCGGAATGGGGTTGGGCCCCCTACTTTCCCGGCGGAACGGTTCAGGCCAAGATCACGACGGCAGCGCTGGCCAAAGACCTGAAGTTCTGGGCGCATATGGGTAATCCTAACGGGGACGATTTCCTGGCGGCGCCCTATTTTGTGGCGCACCCGGAATATGAGTGGGAGTCCAAATACCTTCACGATATGAAGGCGTATCCCTGGACACTCTTTGAGGCGAAAAAGTAAGGGCAAAAAAAAGGTAACGTAGGGTGGGCCGTCCTTACATTACCATGTTCGCTGAAAAGGTTTGACACAGGAAATAAATTCGTTCAGCAGCGCAAGCTCCTTAATTGTCGCAAATTACGTACCACAAACTTATAACCTGCTTACTTTCAGGGACGAACGCCCTGTATCTTGATTCGGATCACGCAAAAACTGTAAGCGCCCAGGTTTGGGGTCAGTTTTTTACCCTTACAGAGTATACTGCTTTCCGTGGGACTGACGGCAGCGGGGTCGTCGAGGGAGTTGACGGCATCCTGATGGCTGGCCGTTAGGAGCATATACTTTCCCTGTTCCTGAGTCTTCGAGACCCCTTCCAGCCGGATGACCGGGGTCTGCGGATGGGAGGCCGCATTCACCAGCTTTATGATCAGCTCATGGGCGACGGTATCGAAGCAGGCGGAGCCGTAGAGGCTGTCCTGTCCGGTGAGCGGCCGGTCGTTAAGCGTCAGAGGTATCACTACCGATCCCCGGTTGTTGGCGAACAGCTTCTGCACATAATAGTCCGGCGTTCCATAGGACCGGAGGTTGTCGAACCAGATGAGGTCGGGTGTCCATTGCCAACCGTCCACATGGGCGAACAGGGGGGCATAGGAGGCCATCTGGACCACATCGGCATTACGTTCGAGACCCGTCATAAAAGCCGCTTCGGCCAGGGCGCATTGCCAGTTATTGCGATTGTTGATCGACACGACCTTGTCGCTCTGGGCGGCATATTCCCCGGCGAAGATCTTCGGGCCGCTGCGGTCGTAGTGATCGTAGCGGGCCGCATTTTGCAGGAACCAATCCGGATTACGGTAGTAGTGTTCGTCCAGGATATCGGCATGCATTCGCCGCAGGGTATCGTTCAGGAAATCGAACTTCTCGCCGGCGGGGTCCGGTCCGACGCTGTTGACCAGGCGCATCTCCGGGTAGTGGGCCTTGATGGCGCGGGAGAAGATCAGGTACCTTTCGATGTATTGTGGTCCCCACTGTTCGTTACCCACACCCATCATCTTCAGGTGGAAGGGTTCGGGATGGCCCATGGCTGCCCGAAGGGCGCCCCATTTGGTGGCTGTGCCGCCATTTGCGAATTCTATGAGGTCCAGTGCATCCTGGATATAGGGGT
>JAMFRX010000166.1 GCA_026224995.1 Puia dinghuensis | reverse complement strand
TATTTATTGCAGCATGCCCATAACCCGGTGGACTGGTATCCCTGGGGCGATGAAGCCTTGCAGGCCGCCCGTTCCCAGGACAAGCCCATCTTAGTGAGCATCGGCTATTCTGCCTGTCACTGGTGCCATGTGATGGAGCGGGAGAGCTTCGAGGATGATGCGACCGCGCAATTCATGAATACGCATTTCATTAATATAAAGGTGGACAGGGAAGAGCGTCCGGACCTGGACCATATTTATATGGATGCGGTGCAGGCCATGACCGGAAGCGGCGGCTGGCCGTTGAATGTTTTTCTGACGCCTGCGGCGAAGCCTTTTTATGGCGGCACCTATTTCCCACCCAGGCCTATCTACAACCGGAATTCCTGGCAGGACGTCCTCGCAGGCGTATCCAGCGCCTTTCGCGACCGGCGGGCGGAGATCGAGCAGCAGGCGGATACCCTCACGGATCATGTGGCGAAAGCCGGCTCTTTCGGCATCGGGGAAGACCGCAAGTCCGGTGACTCCGGCGCCCGGGTCTTTGAGCCGGCCACCCTGCAGCAGATCCGGGACCAGCTGCTGGCTACCGCCGACAAGACGGACGGCGGCTTCGGCGGAGCCCAGAAATTCCCACAGACCTTCTCCATTCGCTGGCTCCTCTACGACTACTATTATACCCGGAATGCCGCCTCGCTGGATCAGGCCTGCCTGAGCCTCGATAAGATGATCCAAGGTGGCATCTATGACCAGCTGGGCGGCGGCTTCGCCCGCTATTCCACGGACAGCCAGTGGCTGGCGCCGCATTTTGAAAAGATGTTATATGACAATGCCCTGCTGGTTATAACGCTTTGCGAGGCTTATCAGCTTACAAAAAAGCCGTTATACCGGGAGGCCATCGAACAGACGATCGCTTTTGTTGACAGGGAGTTAGCACATCCGCAAGGCGGCTATTATTCCGCGCTGGACGCCGACAGCGAGGGGATAGAAGGAAAATATTATGTGTGGGATCTGGCGGAGTTTGGAGAGGTTTTGGGCAAAGATGCGGAAATTTTTGCCGCTTACTATGGCGTCACGGCACAGGGAAACTGGGAGGGAAAAAATATTCTTACCCGTCCCGCCGACGGTATGCTGGCGCCGGAAGAAGCGGAAAAGTTAGAGGCCGCCCGGGCGCGGCTGCTGGAATACCGGAGCCGGCGTATCCCCCCCGCCCTGGACGACAAGATCCTGCTCGGCTGGAATGCGCTGATGAACATAGCCCTTGCCAAGGCCTATGGCGCCCTTGGCGAGGAGAGCTACCGGACCCGGGCCGTGGCCAATATGCAGTTCCTGGAAGTCCAGCTAAAAGGGGAAGGCATACAGCTTTACAGCCACACCTGGAAAGGCGAGGCCCGTCTGCCTGCCTTCCTGGACGATTATGGGAGCCTGATCGCCGCCTTTATCCAGCTTCAGGAGATCACAGGGGAGGCCCGCTACCTGGTAGAAGCAGAAAAGGTCACCCGTTATGTGATCGAGCACTTTAGCGAAACGGATACAGATTTTTTCCTATATACTCACGACGGTCAGAAAGATGTCATTTTACGTAAAAGAGAGGTCTATGACGGGGCTACGCCTTCAGGAAATTCTATGATGGCATCCAATTTGTTATATCTTTCCGTCGTTTACAACGTACCGGAATGGCGGGAACGGGCTGGACGAATGGCCGCCGCTCTGAGTCACCCGGTTACAGCCTACCCGGGGTCTTTTGGCGGATGGGCAACCATCTATCAGGCCCTTGCGTATATTATTCCAGAGGTAGTCATCACCGGCACGAAGCCGGAAAATGCCCGGAAGGAGTTTTTGTCAAATCTTATTCCTTACCGGGTTTTCCAGTCTACGCAGGAAGAAAATACCCATTTCCCGTTATTGCGCGACAAACCGGTGAACCCCGGAGCCCTGATCTTCCTATGCAAAGACTATGCTTGCCAACTCCCTGTAAATGAAGTTGCTACAGCGGTCCGTCTCGTCGAAAATGTGTATAAGTTTCAAGGGTAATAATACAATAAACAAGCATAGGCTTCGTTTACCAAATTAGCGTCCCGTAAAGCTTTGACTTTCGAAAAAATAATTTTAAACTTGTAGCGAGATGTTGTCAAAATTTTTTTGCCCAATACCCTTTAATATTATGAAAATGAAAAACCTATCCGTTTTAACAGCCGTTTTTGCCATCATGATGATGGCGGGCTGTAAACTAGGTGGCAAATCCGGCAAAGGAATGCCCGACGACGGCCAGCTTCATGGCGTCGCTCCAGCAAGCGCTTACAATCTTGCCAAGCCTCCGGGCATGGTCTATATCCCACCGGGCACCTTTCACATGGGGCCCAGCGACGAGGATATGAACGCTTCTTACACTTCCCGTAACCGGCAGGTGTCTATCAGCGGCTTCTGGATGGATGCCACTGAGATCACCAACAACGAGTACCGCCAGTTCACCAACTGGGTCCGGGACTCTACTGCCGCTATTTTGATGCAGTACGGGAAAGACGTAGACGGCCGTTTCCAGATCGACTGGAAGAAAGCCGCTATGATCAAGTGGGGTGATAAGGCGACGATCGAGAAGATCAACCAGATGATCGTGGAGCCGGACAACCGGATCTTCGGCAAGAAGGAGATCGACCCGTCCCGGATCGTCTACCATTCCGAGACGTTCAACCTCAAGGACGCCGCTGCCAAGGGTAATGAGGGCAAGGCCCGTTCCCAGTTCATCTACAAGCATGATGTGAAGGTCTATCCTGATACCCTGGTGTGGATCCGGGATTTTAGCTATGCCTATAATGAGCCTATGACCAAGCGATATTACTCCCACCCCGCCTTCGGGAACTATCCTGTAGTAGGGGTTAACTGGGAGCAGGCTACCGTTTTCTGCGAATGGCGGACACAGTACCTGAATGCCCACCTCGAAGCCAAGCACCTGGCTACGGAGTCGGATTTCCGTCTGCCTACGGAGTCGGAATGGGAATATGCTGCCCGCGGCGGCCGTTCACAGTCGATGTATCCCTGGGGTAACTACTACCTGCGGAATAAAAAAGGCTGCTTACTCGCCAACTTCAAGCCGGGCCGGGGTAACTATCCCGAAGACGGTGGATTCTATACGGTACGTGCCGATGCTTACTGGCCCAACGATTTCGGCCTCTATTGCATGGCCGGCAACGTCGCAGAATGGACTTCTTCCTTTTATTATGAAGGAGCTTCCAACTTCAGTCACGATATGAACCCGGATATCCGCTGGAATGCCAAGGACTCCGATCCTCCCCGCATGAAACGTAAGGTAATCCGCGGCGGCAGCTGGAAAGACGTGGGGCTGTACCTGCAGACCAGCGCGCGTACGTATGAGTATAAGGATACGTCCAAGTCGTACATCGGATTCCGTTGTGTGATCGACCTTCCGCCGACACTCACTAATGGCCGCCGGTAATAGCACTTATGAACTTTAGCGTTTATAAACTTTTTTTGAATAAAATTTTTTCACAGAAGCAACGTTTTTGATTTCAGATAGAGGCCAAAAAAACAGGATCTCTTTTCCAAAACCCTTTAAAATCCCTTTAAAAACAATTTTAAATTAATCACTATGAGCGCTGGAGTATCAAAATCTACCGAAAGACTGATCAATATTATCGTATGCGTTGGAGCTGCCGTCGTTATCTTTGGCGCCCTTCAAAAGATCCTGCATACCAAGCTGGCCGACTTCTTTTTGACTGCCGGTCTGCTGACTGAGGCCCTGATCTTCCTGGTTTATGCCTTCTTACCGCCTCCCGGAGGTGAAATGCATGCCCTGGTAGAAGCGCTGCCCAAATTAGCCAGTGGTCCTGCCGGCAATCCTGCCCTCGAAAAGATGGACAAGATGCTTCAGGAAGCCGACATTACTCCGGCCAACCTCAAGAACCTGAGCGAAGGTTTCAAGAAATTCGGTACTACCGTAGAAAAGATCAGCGACGTCTCTGGCGCCCTGGCTGCTACGACGGAATATACTACTAAGACTAAAGAGGCTTCCATAGCCCTGGATAGCATGAAGGGTGCATATCAGAATGCAACCAGCACGATCTCCAGCTTCAATGCCGCTGCCGACAGCACCAAGCAATTCCATTCGCAGGTACAGGTCCTGACCAAGAATCTGGGCTCCCTGAATGCTATCTACGAACTGGAGCTGCAGGATACCAACAATCACCTGAAAGCCATGAACAGCTTCTATGGTAACCTGGTGAAGGCTTCCGAATCCATGCAGGGCAGCGTAGCCGATGCCAAGAAGACACAGGAACAGATCGCATTGCTGGCGAAAAACCTGGGTAGCCTCAACCATGTCTACGGTAATATGCTCAGCGCCATGCAAGGCCGCCCCGCATAATAACGTCAACAGTTTGAGCCATTAAGCGCCCGTTTTTTCCGGCCCGCATGAACACCTTGAAAAACTATTATTTAGTATAAATAATTTACTGACCCATGTCTTTACCTACAGAACCGCGGCAGAAGATGATCAACATGATGTATCTGGTGCTAACGGCGCTCCTCGCGCTGAACGTATCGGTGGAAGTGTTGAATGCCTTCAAAACCGTAAACAATAGTATTGTAAGATCCAATTCCGTCATCGACGCCAAGAACAAAATCACTTACGATGCTTTCACCCGTGAGCTGAGCGACCAGCAAACCGCTGCCCTGGCCAAGATCTGGGCGCCCCCGGCCGCGCAGGTGAAATCCATGAGCGCAACGATCGCCGCCTATATCGAAAGCCTCAAGGAAAAGCTGATCGCATCTTCCAACCCTCAGATGAATGCCGAAGGTAAGAGAGAGTTTACCGATGGTAACCTGGACGCCGCCACCCGGCTGTTCGACCGCGAAGGTGAGGGTAAGGTCCTCTACGACAGCCTCCGGAAGTTCCGCCTGGACCTGCTGGATATCGTAGACCCTTCTCATTACCCTGACGTGTCCGATAAGATCAAGCAGGATCTTGCGGCTCAGAAAGCCGAATTCGCCAAGCGCCTGCCGCTGGATACCCGGCTCCCCGAATCCGAGTCCGGAAATGCTTCCACTGGCGACAGCGCTAAAGACTGGACCGTCCGTTACTTCCATATGACCCCGACCATTGCCGCGCTTACGATCCTCAGTAAGTTCCAGAGCGACGTCAAGAATTCCGAGTCGCAGGTCGTTGACTACCTGCACAAGCAGATAGGTGAAGTAAAGGTCGTGTTCGACAAGTTCGAACCCCTTGTTTCCCCCAACGCTACTTACCTGATGCCCGGCGACAAGCTGGATATCCAGGCCGGTATCGGCGCCTTCAGCGCCGCTGCAGCGCCCAAAGTCTATTTCAATGGTCAGCTGAAAGAGCTTGGCCCCGATGGTACCGCCGATTGGAACACCACGGTCAACAGCACCGGCAACGTAGACGTAAAGATCGAATACACCAAGCCCGATGGCAGCGTAGGCACCATCAACAAGATCGTAAAATATACCGTAGGTCAGCCTTCAGGCGCCTCCGTCTTCCTCGAGAAGATGAATGTATTGTATATAGCCGAAGATAACCCGATCAAGATCTCCGGCGGCAGCGTCGGTCGTGAAAAGGTAAAGGTGTCCTTCGACCACGGTGAGATCACCCATGGCGATGGCGACGAATGGGTGGCAGTCCCCAAAACGCCCGGCGAAGGCCATATCATTGTCGATGCCGACGGCAAGATCACTAAATTCGATATGCGCATCAAATACCTGCCCAATCCTACAGGGTTCGTAGGTACGAAGCCCGGCGGTGCGATGTCTTCTGCTGAGTTCAAGGCCATGGGCGGAATGCTCGCCAGGCTGGATAACTCCGAGTTCCAGTCCCCCTTTGTTGTCATAAGCTATAAGTTAGCTGCGCTGGGTGGCTCTATCTCGCAGTATGTTGAGGCCAACAACGACGGCCCCCGGTGGCACGACCAGGCCGCATCCATTGTGAGCAAGGCATCCCCCGGAACGAACATTTTCTTCGACAATGTGCGTGTAAAGGGTAAGGACGGCCGTATTCGTGAACTGCCGCCAATGGTATTCAGCCTTAAATAGTAATATAATGGGTCCGCCAGCACGGCGGACCCTTAGATAAAAAAAGAGAAATGAAAAAGTATCTTATCAGATTTTGTGCACTTGCGATGGCCATCCTGATCGTGGCCGGGAATGTCGATGCGCAGACCGCCAACGGCAAGCCCAAGCCCCGCACGGTGAAGAAAAGACCGCCGCCAAAAAAGACGACGTCTACCAAGAACAAGAAGGCCGCAGACGCCTCCGTAGCTCCTTTAAAGGATACTACGGCCAAGCCTGCTGTCGTCCTGGAAGCGGATATCAAGCTCGATACGCCGCGCAAGTCCCTCCGCAACGATGCCATCATCGAGCGTAATCTGGTAAAGGACCGTACCCCCCTGACCTATGAGCACATCCGCGAGGATGACGCCGTCTACCGCCAGCGGGTATGGCAGGAGATCGACGTACACGAAAAAATGAACCTGCCTTTTGTCTATGCGGCAACGGAAGATAATGGTAACCAGAGGTTTATAAGCATTCTGCTGAACGCCATCAAGAGCGGACAGGTCACTTCCTTCGAGGACGACCGTTTCACCACTCCGATGACCTTTAGGCAGATCGCCGAGAACCTGGTCGCTAAGCCCCATATCATCCAGAAACCCGACGATATAAACGACCCCGATGGTTCCAAAGGCCTGATGCGCGATACCCTGATACAGGAAGAGTTCAACCCCGAGGATATCGAACGCTACCAGATCAAGGAAGAATGGGTATTCGACAAGGAATCCTCCCGGCTGCACGTACGTATTCTCGGAATCGCCCCGGAAAAGACGGTCAAGAATGCTGACGGCTCCTTCCGTGCCGTAGTACCGGCATTTTGGGTCTACTATCCCGACCTTCGCACGCTGCTGGCTAAATATGAGGCCTACAACGGTAAGAACTACGGCGCCCGCATGAGCTGGGAAGAGCTGTTCGAAAGCCGGATGTTCGCCCCCCGCATCATCAAATCGACGATCGATAACCCGGGCGACAACTATATTGCCGGTTATATCAAGGATCCCATCCTCCGACTGCTGGAAGGTGATAATATCAAGGAAAAGATCTTCAATTACGAGCAGGATCTCTGGTCGTACTAGACGAATAAAAACTCTTGTCGAACGGGCGCCGCAATCTTACGGCGCCCGTTCCTTTTTTGGGAATCCCATCACTCACTATCTCCGTAGTAAGTAACTATAAATTAATTAGTTATTCCTAAGTATTTTTTTTGAAAATACCCAAAAGCGGGTATTGTCAGATTGATTTCTTTTACTACTTTTACCATGGTTTTTCATAGGATATTGGATTTTAAAAACGGGGCTGGATTTCTATCCGGGCCCCTTTTTCTTTTTAGCCCATTCCCTACTCTTTCCCGGCATTTTACCGCTCTTTATGGATAGGCCTTACGTACGGTCTCCTGGCGCCTTAGAGACTAAGGACGAACTACTATTCGTTGATCGTAGCGCGATTACTCTTTTTTATCAGTTGGCTCCTGGGCGGTCTCCTGCCCTTTGGCGCTTCCCGCAAAATGCGCATGGACAATTTTAGCCTTGGCCGGCCCGATGACGACCGTGAGCTCCTCTTCCGTTAGCTGCCGCATCTTGTTGACCGAGCGGAATTGTTTCAGCAAAAGGTCGGCAGTCTTCTTTCCGATGCCCTCGATATGCTCCAGCTCATTGGTGAATGTCCCCTTGCTCCGCTTCTGCCGGTGGAAGGTGATCCCGAACCGGTGCACCTCATCCCGAATGCGTCGGATCAGCTGCAGGCTGTCACTGTTATAAGGGAGCTTTATCGATTCGCTGTCGCCGGGGAAGAAGAGCTCCTCCTCGTTCTTGGCCAGCCCTACTACCGTCATCATCCCTGCCAGCCCCAGGTCTGTGATGCTCTCCATCGCCGCGCTCAGCTGGCCCTTGCCACCGTCGATGATCACCAGCTGCGGGAGCGGCTGCTTCTCGTCCATCAGGCGCCTGTACCTGCGGTGGACTACTTCCTTCATCGTTGCGAAGTCATTGATCCCCACCACCGTTTTGACATTGAAGTGCCGGTAGTCCTTTTTGCTTTCCACGCCATCGCGGAAGCATACCATGGCCGACACAGGGTAGCTGCCCTGGAAGTTGGAGTTGTCGAAACATTCGATATGCACCGGCAGCTCGGAGAGCTGCAGGTCTTCCATCAGCTGATACAGCACCTGCCGGCGCTCGTCCGGAGTCTTGCCTTCCAGCTGCAGCATCTTCTTCTTGCGCAGCTCCTCCCGGAAATAGGCGACATTCTTGGCCGAGAGGTCGAGCAGCTTCTTTTTGTCGCCGCCTTTGGGGATCGTCTGAACGATCCCATCCTCCGGAAAGTCTATTGGAAAGGGCAGGATCAGCTCGCGGGCGATGCTGTTGAACGTATCCCGCAGCTGCGCTACGGCGAAAGACAGCACTTCCTCATCGGACTCTTCCAGGTGCGTCTCCACCTGGGTCGTATGGGTCTGGACGATAGTGCCCGTCTCCACCATGAGGTAGTTGATATAGGCAAGGTCGCCGTCGCGGGCAATGGAGAACACGTCGGCATGGCTAAGATGACGGCTCACGATCACGGATCTGGCCTCGTAGTTCTCCAGATGCTCGATCTTCTTGCGGACCATCTCCGCCTTTTCGAAGCTCATCTTCTCCGCCAGCTCCCGCATTTCTTTTTTGAACTCTTGCATCAGGGGGCCTAATTGCCCCTTGAGAATGTTCTTGAGCTGCACCAGCCCCGCCGCATAGTCTTCCGGCGTCTGCAGCCCTTCGCAGGGGCCCTTGCAGTTGCCAAGATGGTATTCCAGACAGACCTTGTACTTCCCTTTGCGGATCTGTGCTTCGGAGAGGTTGAGCTGGCAGGTTCGCAGCCGGATATTGCTTTTCACCAGGTCGAGCAGCTCCCTTACCCTGCCGACGGAGGTAAAAGGGCCAAGATATTCCGAGCCATCGCTGATCTTCCGCCTGGTCAGGAAGACCCGGGGAAAGGGCTCGTTCTTGATGACGATATAGGGATAGGTCTTATCATCCTTCAGGTTGATGTTGAACTTGGGCTGGTACTGCTTGATCAGGGAATTCTCCAGCAGGAAGGCGTCCTGCTCGGAGTTGACGATCGTAAACTCGATCCGCCGGATGCGCTGCACCAGCTCGTGGGTCTTGTAAGTGGTGAAGGTCTTGGTAAAATAGGAGCTGACCCTTTTGCGCAGGTTCTTTGCCTTTCCGACGTAAACGAGCTCGTCCTTTTCGTCGAAGTATTTATAGATACCCGGGTTTACCGGTATCGTACCCGAAAGCTCACTGAATTGTTCGGCTGTCATAGTCTTAAAAAAAATCTTGCTTATTGGTCCGCTTCGTCACTGTTCCAGACTACCCGGAGCTGCTCTTCCATGGGCGGCACGCCTTTTACCCGCGTCATCGTCACGATCTGAAAGCTATGTCCGGAACGCCAATATAGTTTCTGCAGGATCGAGCTGTCGCCGGCAACATGGCTCCTTTCCAGGTAGACGCTTTTCACCTGCTGTGCCCGGACGCCGGCCGTCGTCAGCACGTCCACGCGCTGGACCTGCAGATTCTTGTCCAGGGGTGAATAGGTAAAGGTTATCGATCGGGTAGCGCGGTCTACGAAGGAGCTCTCTGTAAAGTTCTTTTCCAGACCGTTATCCCTTATTTCCGCGGGAAGGAACTGCAGCGCCAGCGCATTGAATTGCGGGACGGTGAGGAACACCGAATCGGTTTTGCCATGATCGATAGTAAACTGCTTGAGCGCCAGCGGCATCGAATCCACGGCCAGGATCTCCGTTTCCAGGAACTCGGCTACGGGGAAGAAGGTGTTTTTGGCGGCGCCGGAATCGGATGCGGCAAGGGAATCTTGCGAGCTATGCGCGGGCTGACCAGGATGAACGCAGGCGCTGAGCAGCACGCCCGTGAGAAATGATACAGCGAGATACTTCATCGGGCAAAGGTAAGATTAGGGGAGCATCTTTGTAATGCCGATCTTGAGGCCATAGCCTTTGAGGTTCTCGGTGATGGGATATTCAGACTTGTAGGAAGAGAGCAGCTGGTAGCGGAATTCCGGGCCTATTTGCCAGCGGATAGGGCCCATGCGATAGGAGAGGAAGGCTTCTACTCCGCCGCTGACATTCCACCGCCGGTACAGCGATGGCTCTTTGGTATAATCGGTATAGCCCGAGGTCAGCATATAAGAGTTGGTATTGAGCAGGTAGCTGGGCTGGACGGTAGCGCCGACGTTGAACTGCAGCCGCTCGTTGCCCAGGACCCTGAGCTCGAAGCCTACGGGGGCGGACAGCTGGAAATAGTCATTTTCCAGGGTCTCTGCCGACTTGCCACCCAGATTGCTGGTGGAGGTCGTGGAATTGATGGAATCCATGTAATAGCCGTAGTAGGTATTCAGGGTGATGG
>JAMFRX010000165.1 GCA_026224995.1 Puia dinghuensis | reverse complement strand
GGGGCCGGCCGTCCAGACGGCGATGATGGCTTCTTCGTCCCCCAGTCCATCCGATACGGCGGGGCCGGGATCATTGGCATAATACCATTTTTTATGATCCAGCGGTGAGGTCATGGTCCGGCTGCCGGGCATTTCGAGGTGGGCGTTGGTATCTATCTGCTGGACCCAATCCCAGGCATAATGCAGCCAGTCGCTACGGTATTGGCGGGTTTGGTGAGCGAACCAGCTGATCTCGTCGTAGCCCCAGATCCAGTCGAATCCTCCATGTCCCTGGCCGGGTTGTCCGGGTGCGGAGCTGACGCCATAGTTATCGAATTCCACGAGATAAGGCAGGTGTTCGCAGGTCCATCCGCTGGGGGTGATGCCGCCTTTGCTCCTGCGGTAGAGGCCGTCGGAGAATCCTAGCTCCAAAATGGCATGCTGGGGGGTGTCAGATACTTCTTTTATGCGCAGGGGAAAGGCGTGGAAATCCAGGAGCAGGTGGCCGTTTACGAGAAAGCCGCCGCCGGGGGTGTGGGCATCGCAGAGAAGCAGGTGCCGTCGGGCATGCGTATGGGCATAGTCGCGGGCTAATTCGAACACTTGTGACCAATAGGTAAGGTCGGGATCGTTTTTGTTCATGAGCTCTACCTGTCCATAGTGGATAGCTTCGAAGCCCAGGTTGATATAGGAAGCCGCGAGGAAGAAGAACCAGAGACGGGTCTCCGGCCGGCTGACGTCGGGCACGGAGGCGCCTTTGCCCCATTGGTCTTGGAAGCGGCCGTCGGGATAGAGCATATCGGTGTAGTGGAAAGAACGTTCTTCAACAGGCATCCCGAGGGCGGTAAAGGCCCATGCAGGGATGGGAACCTGATCCACCTGGGTGGTGACGATCTCGAAGATACATGCTTCCAGGATGCGATCGGGGTCGTCAGCCAGGACTTTCGGGACCTGTGCCTTTGCCCTGGCGAAGTTGTCCAGCAGCTGCGCTTCGCATCCCCAAAGGCAGATGCTGCGCCCGATGAACTTTGCGCCGAGATGGTGGAGCATCCGGATATTGTCGTCGAGGTCGCCGCGACCGTTGAGGAGGCCTTCCATGCTGATGGAGCGGGAGAGGTAGCTGTCGAGTACGGGGCGGGAGATCTTCGAGTCGAAATGGTAATCGATGGCAGGGACTGCGGTTGGAGGCCGGGGCGATTCGGTGCCAGAGACTGCGGTTACAGGCGGAGGTGAGCGTTGAAGCGAGCTTCCGGCATCGATGACTTCGGTATTGATGCGGCGGACGGCGGCGATATCCATTTTCTCTACGCGGCGGTCATAGGTGAGGAGCCCGTTGATCTCGTGCTCCACGTCCGTCGTCTGCGTATAAAGCGCGCCGCTGAGCGCTTTGTATTGCATGAGCTGCTGCACCTGGTTAAGCATCAGCTGATATTTTTCGGTGAGCTCGTGGGTGGACAGGGCATATTCATAAGCGTTGTTCTGGACGGGCCAGAGATGGCCGCGAACGAACAGGCCGATGCCGCCAAATTCGCCCAGGACGGCTGCCCTGTGCTTATCGGGAACCGAAGCAAGGCTAAGTGGCGCCGCGTAGATGTGGGTATCCACGAAGTCGCCATTGCCCGGGTCGCCATAAGCCTTTTGGTAAGTCGGGTTGTTGTTGAATCCGGTATTGCCATTCACGAGGCGGGAAGGATCATACTGCCTGACCCAGTCCGTGATCTCCCGGATATCGAATCCGCCCCAGTTTTCGTTGAAGGGTACCCAGGTGACGATGGAAGGGCTATTATAATGGTCATCTATCAGGCGTTTGAGCTCCCGGCGAAAGCGGCTGCGCGTTACTGCGGTATCCTCGTCCTGGTACCAGATAGAAGGCATATCCTGCCATACGAGCAGACCCAGCTTATCGGCCCAGTAATACCATCGCTGTGGCTCCGTTTTCATGTGCTTGCGGATCATGTTGAAGCCGGCGCGCCGGGCAAAGGCGATATCGAAACGAAGCGCTTCGTCTGTTGGTGCGGTATAGATGCCGTCGGGCCAATAGCCCTGGTCGAGGACGCCTCGAACGTATAGGCGTTCGCCGTTCAGAACGAGTGTGTTGTCGACCACCTCGATGCTGCGCAGTCCGGTCGACGCGGTGACGAGGTCCGTTCCATCTTCGGAGCTGAACTCGACCGTGACCG
>JAMFRX010000164.1 GCA_026224995.1 Puia dinghuensis | reverse complement strand
ACTGCGGATAGCATAGTCATGGTCACTTACGTCAATGTTACGCCGGTGGGGGAAGTAACCGTCATTAAGGACGGCAACGGGCAAGTAACGAATATAAAAGCAGAGGTTCTGAATGCCGATCTCTCTGTTGCTTCGTGGCAGAATTATACCTTTACCTATTCCGGACAACAGGTGACTACGGCGCAAAGGACCTCGTCGATGACAAATGATTATAACAACGGCGAGTTTGAGTATACCTACAGCAGTGGCAATCTTCAGTCCGTCGCCTTTAACCAGCAAACATTCATGACCGCTCCAGGCTAACAACCAGATCAGCTGGGTAGATATTTGCTTTGATCGTCAGGATCGGTCGGCAGGGCAGGTGAATCGTCCTGTTTCTTTCTTCCAAGTCTTTTTTTGAACCACGCGCCGACCCCGGCAAAGAATATGACGATGAACTTCCAGAGCGGGGCCAGGAATTTTGCGATGAGCGCCAGAATGCCCGCTTTCGCCAGCAGGTGACCTGCTACAAGCCCGCCAATGGTCCAGGCTGCAATCTTGTCGGTCTTTGAATCGAAATCGAAATAAGAGTTCCCTTCCGTGAAGGAAGCCACGGAAAGGACCTTGGGAATATCCTGGTCCACAAGAGGCAAACTGTACATTCTGGCGACCGCATTCATGGAAATCATGCCCTTTCGACCGAGGATACGGACCTCATAATTCAACATATTGCCTCCGTCTCCATCGCCGAACTTCAATTCCTTGGCCCAGTGAAGGACCTTCCGCTGATTATCATAATAGGGCTTTTGAGCCCATCCTACCATGTGTATTGCGGGATATCCAGCCTTGACGCGTTCTTCGTTCTCCTTTTTTTCGTCTTCCTGTATGCTCTTCAACAGCTGATCGTAATCGATCTTGCCGGCGTCTTCGTCTTTGACATAGCCGATCTCTTCATAGGTGACCACAAACGCATAGCTGCTATCCGCAAACGGGCCGGATCTTTCAGGGAAGATCATGCCTATGACGCCTTTGGTTGCCGATTCCGGGTTGCCCCATACCTTGGTGAGTACGTATATACTTTGGTCTTTGTTGAGATATTTGAATCCTGCAGGAATATCCAGCGCGACCTGGCCCCCGTCTGGCTTGACCGTCCCGGTACTGTATTTCAATGAATTGTCGATGGAGTCCTGGACATGAAGCATGGCATTCTTAAGCGTGACCAGGCTATCTGCGGGAGTCTTTGCCCACGTCAGAGTTATCGACATGAGCAGAATAAGGAGGAGTAGGGGTTTTTTCACAGGGGTTTATTTTAGGGTACAAGATGTAAATTTTTTTGCAAAAAAGGAAGCGAATGAGAAAAAATTATACCTGCAGCACCCCTCGACGCAAATATCCTGAGGTTTGGCTAAATCTTAGGGAGATATGGCTAAATCGGTCTGATAAAGGATGGAGACCTTTGTATCATCTAAAAATCAAAATTATGCGTGTATTTGTTACAGGGGCATCGGGCTTTGTCGGTTCTGCCATTACAAAGGAATTAATAGGTGCGGGCCATCAGGTGCTGGGATTGGCACGGTCGGATTCGTCGGCGAAGGCGCTGACCGCGGCGGGCGCGGAAGTTCACAGGGGTGATCTGGAAGATCTCGACAGCTTGCGCAGCGGAGCTGCGGCATCGGATGGGGTGATCCACACCGGGTTTATCCATGATTTCACCAGGATCAAGGAAGTTTGTGAAGTGGATACCCGGGCCATTGAGACTATGGCCAAGGTGCTGGCAGGGTCGGACCGGCCCTTGCTGGTTACGTCAGGGTCTGCGCTGGTCAGCCCGGGAAGCCTGGCTACAGAGATGATCACTCCTCCGTTCAATCCCGGATGGCCGCGTGCCTCGGAAATCGCTGCGGATGCTGCTGCGGAGTTGGGTGTGAAGGCTTCATCGGTTCGGCTGTCGCCCTCGGTACATGGCGAAGGCGATCATCACGGATTTGTGCCTATCCTGATCAATCTCGCCCGCGAGAAAGGCGTTTCCGCGTATGTCGGTGAGGGGCTCAACCGGTGGAATGCCGTGCACCGCCTTGATGCCGCCCATTTATACCGGCTGGCGCTGGAGAAACCGGAAGCCGGTTTCAAGTATCATGCCGTGGCTGAAGAATCGATTCCGTTTAAAGCTATTGCCGAGGCCATCGGTAAAAAGCTGAATATTCCCGTGGTATCGAAATCGCCTGAAGAAGCGGCCGAACATTTTGGCTGGTTCCTCAATTTTGCCGCCATCGACTGCCCCGCTTCGAGCGAATTAACCAGGCGGCGTTTGAACTGGCGCCCTGTGCAGCCGGCATTGCTGGATGACCTGAGAGGAAATGTTTACATCCCATCTTAAAGCCAACCAATATGAAAATCATCGTTACCGGCTCTTTAGGAAATATCAGTAAACCTCTAACAAAGCTACTGGTAGAAAACGGCCATGCTGTGACCGTGATCAGCAGCGACCCGGGAAAAGCGGCCGCCATCGAAGCCCTGGGCGCCAGCGCTGCTGTCGGTTCGATTGCCGATGTGCCCTTTCTGGTCCAAGCTTTTACCGGCGCGGACGCGGTCTATGCCATGATCCCGCTCAGCTATACCGATGCCGACCCGGGAAGCTATATGCGGCGGATGGCGGCCAATTACGTCCAGGCTTTACAACAAGCCGCTGTTCCACGGGTGGTAGCCATGAGCGGCTGGGCGGCCGACCTGATACAAGGCGAAAATGTAGAAGGTGTTTTTAGTGAGCTGACCGGTGCTTCGCTCACTATTTTGCGGCCGGCCTCTTTTTACAGCAATTTTTATCAATCCATGGATCTGATCAGGGGTAAAGGGCTGCTCGGCAAATTCCTTACCCTACGCTATTCCGGTATATGGGCCTTGCTGACTGGAAAAACGGGCCTGCTGATGGGGAACTACGGCGGGAATGACCGGACCGTATTCGTTTCGCCGGTTGATATTGCCGACGCCGTAGCGGAAGAATTGCTGTTGCGCCCTGACCGTACGACCATCCGGTATGTCGGCAGTGAAGAAATGACCTGTAATGAAGCCGCAAGCATCATCGGTACAGCGATAGGCAAGCCATGGCTAAAATGGATATTGCTGTCGGACAAACAAATGCTGCAAGGCCTGAAAATGGCCAAACTGCCGGACAAGCTGGCGGAAATGCTGGTCAATATGCAGGCCACCATGCATAGCGGCAAAACTTTAGAGAATTTCCACCGGAACCATCCAAGAATGGGCAAAGTCAAGCTGGCCGATTTTGCCAAAGAATTCGCGTATGTTTATCAGCAGAATAAGTAAATTGTCATATGGAGAATGCTCAACCCTATAAGTTCAAAACGATCACGGAATATCACCGGCAGCTTGGACTACCCAAGCCAGAGCATCCATTGATCAGCCTGGTCCACATGGACTCGATCACTCCGCCCATCACTTAAGGAACGTTCACCCTGATCTTTGACTTTTATTCCATATCGCTGAAAAGGATGTACAAGGCCAAATTCAAATATGGACAGCAAACGAGTGATTTTGATGAAGGGGTGTTGTTCTTCATGGCGCCGGGCCAGGTTTTTGGGATCGAACTTGAAAAAGGCACCACGCATCGCCCCAATGGCTGGATGATCCTTATCCATCCGGATTTTTTGTGGAATACGCCGCTGGCCAAGACGATCAAGCAATACGAATTCTTCAGCTATTCCGTGCATGAAGCGCTATTCCTCTCGGATAAAGAAGAAACGATGCTTACCGGCATCGCGAGTAATATAGAGCAGGAATACCACGCCAATATCGACCGTTTCAGCCAGAGCGTGATCATCGCGCAGCTGGAGCTGCTGCTGACCTACTCGGAGCGATTTTATCAGCGGCAGTTCATCACCAGGAAGATCGCCAATAACGAGATCCTGGCACGCCTGGAAGATCTGCTGTCTGACTACTTCAAGAGCGGCGCGCTGGCGAGGCAAGGTTTGCCCAGCGTAGCTTATATCGCTTCGGTTTTAAATATCTCACCGGGTTATCTGAGTGGGTTACTAAAATCCCTGACCGGACAAAGTACGCAGCAGCACCTGCATGATAAATTGATCGAGCTGGCGAAAGAGAAACTTTCTACGACTAGTCTGTCGGTTAGTGAAATCGCGTATGAACTCGGTTTTGAGCACTTGCAATCCTTCAGCAAGCTATTTAAGACGAAGACGAAACTTTCGCCATTGGCGTTCCGTCATTCTTTTCAAGCGCCCTAAAGTTGTTTTTTTACTTTGAGATTTAAGGGTCTGTACTAATCAGCTACAATATGATCAGCACCTTTCCCTCGAGCCGGAAGCCGATCTCCTCTGCCTGCAGCAGGCGCAGGATGGACGCCAGGGGAAGGCTGCGCTGCACCTTGCCTTTGAACAGCCGGTCGGGGACCGCCCCGGCATACCGGATATCCAGGTCATACCACCGGCCGATCTGGCGGAGGACCACCGGCACCGGGGCCTTGTCGAATTGGAAAAAGCCGTTCTTCCAGGCGATGGCCAGCTCCACATTGCCGGGAGCGACCTGCAGACCCCTGTCGGGGGAGATGCTGCCTTCTTCTCCGGGGGCCAGCACGCCGCTTCGGCCATCGCTGGTGATCCGGACGGCGCCGGACAGGAGAGAGGTCTTCAGCGCGGGCTCGTCCGCATAGGCATTGACGTTGAACTCGGTCCCCAGCACCTGGATATCCGTAGCGCCGACCCGGACATGAAAGGGTAAGGCGGCCTCTTTTTGTATCTCGAAATAAGCCTCGCCGGTGATCGTGACCGTCCGGTCCTTGCCGGTAAATGCCGCGGGGAATCGGATGGATGATACCGCATTCAGCCAGACCTTGCTGCCGTCCGGCAGGCTCAGCCGGTAGTGATTGGCTTTGCCGGTCGTGACGCTATTGTACGCAACAGGTGCTCCGGCGGTCGGCTTCTTCTCCTGGTCATAGGCCAGCTGTCCGTTCGCATTGGTGACGGTCGAATTACCCTGGCGGGGGAGGGAACCGGAATGGGCGCTGTCCAGCACGACCCGTTGGCCATCCGCGAGGGTAAGGATGGCTTTGTCGATGCCTGGCGGCACCAGCGGGGCGGAAGAAGCGACGGCAACAGGCGGCGTGTCACGCCGGTGACTGCCGAGGTAGGCGATGCCGCCGACCACGAGCAAGCCGATGACGGCCGCCGCAATATTCCTTGCCCGGGTGAGATGGCGGATCTTTGCGGGAGAGAAGACCGGGTTGGTCGCGGTATCCCGGATAATGGTAGCATAGAGCCGGTCCTTGTCGAGTGGATGGGGCCCGGAGGATGT
>JAMFRX010000163.1 GCA_026224995.1 Puia dinghuensis | reverse complement strand
CAGGTGTTTCTGCAGGCGACGGAAGGCTTCTTCTTCCGGGATACAGGTGTCCGTGACCCTGTTGAAATGGTTTTCCAATAGATTCCATTCGTCCTGCGGCGTCAGGTCGCGGTAGTTGGGCACGCGCTTGTAATGGCTATGCGCAACGAGGTTCATTACATCTTCTTCCAGGTTAGCGCCCGTACAGCTGATAATATCGACCTTCCCCTGGCGGATCATTTCGGCGAAGGAGATGCCAAGCTCAGCCGTGCTCATCGCCCCGGCCAGGGTGACCATCATCTTTCCCCCTTCCAATAAATGCGATTCATACCCTTTGGCTGCATCCACCAGCGCGGCAGCGTTAAAATGCCTGTAATGATGTTCGATGAATTTCGAAATGGGACCTTTGCTCATAGTTGCGTCGATTGAGCCGCAAAAATATTGTTTTTTTGGGAGAAAGTCCTGGCCGAAAACAACAAAGGGCCGTCCTGACGGACGGCCCCTCCAACTAAAAACTAACCGGCGAAAGATATGCTATTATGCTATTGTATCGTTTGCTTTTTTTCCTTGCTGTAAACTTCCCAGGAATCAGCACCCTCTGATCTCAGCACGATCTTCTTTTCACTGCTCTCCAGCGTTACATAGTAGCTCGTCTGACCGTTGGATGCAACTTCGAAAAGGTCGCTGATCCAGTAGTCGCTGTAATCCTTCTTAAACGAAGAAAGCAGGTTGATGGGCAACTGGTCCGATGTGATATTTCTTACTACGGCCTGAAGATCACCGTTATCGCTATAGTAGGCAAAAAGGATCTGGCCATTCAGGGAGAAAGTAGCCCTGGTATAGGTATCTTTCTGCTCCCACACGATATTGCTGGCTTTGGAAAAATCTTTCTTGAAGGAACGAACGGCCTGTTGATTGGCGATGCCGTCATCATTTGCAGCGAAGGCGCTGAAACCCATCATAAGCATGGTAGCGATGGATAAAAGGAACTTGTTCATGATTGTACTTTTTATAAATTTTAAAATGTCTTTTCTTTTTTTGAGCTCTACATTAATAGACGCAGACTTCGGAACGATGTTGCAGCATTTGAAAAATATTTTTTTCGCCGCCGCCTGCCTGTTATATAAGAGCCATACAAAGAGCTTTTCCATTTGACGCCGCAAAGCTATCAAAGGTTACAGCCGCATGCAAGCCAAATATGTACAAGTGGCTATGCATGTGACCGAATGGTAAAGAACAATGATCTTCGGCAAAAAAGCGATAAATTGTAGGGATGAACTACCTGGCACATGCCTATCTTTCGTTCGGAATTCCGGAAATAACGGTGGGTAATCTGATAAGCGATTTTGTGAAGGGCAAACAAAAGCTGAATTATTCTCCGGTTATCCAAAAAGGCATCGTCCTTCACCGGGCTATCGACACTTTTACAGACAGTCATGCTATTACGCGGCGGGCCAAATCCTTTTTTAAGGACGCCTACCGGCTTTATTCCGGCCCCCTGGTGGACGTCGTATATGACCATTTTCTGGCCAATGACCCCCTGATCTTTCCCCCGGAAAGGCTAGAACCCTTTGCACAAAAGACTTATGAGCAGATAGGGGCCAGCCAGGCCTTTCTACCCGAACGTTTTGCCCGCCTGTTCCATTATATGCGTGCCCAGGACTGGCTGGCCAACTACCAATATAAGCAAGGGATCCTCAATAGTTTTGCCGGATTGGCCAGACGGGCGGCCTATATGGCCGGCCCCGAAGAGGCGGGCCGGCTTTTTGAGGTGCATTATGAGGACCTAAATGCCTGTTACGGGGAGTTTTTCCCTTCCCTGAAGGAATTTGCCCTAAGGACGCTGCAACAATTGCAGGATGGTAACAGTTAATGGTCATAACCGGCTAATTTTTACCGAAGGCGGTGAAGGCCATTGAAAATTGGATAATTTTGAGATATGAAGCAGCTTGTTTTGTTGGCCGGTTTTCTGGCGGGGGTGGCTCTGGCGCGAGCGCAATCAACCACATCTACATTGGATAGCTCTCCACTCGATATGAGCTATTATCCGGTGAATTACCCCGTCCTGAAGATCCAGGACAAGGTGAGCGAGCCGCTGCTGGCCAGGGTAGTCTACAGCCGGCCGCAAAAACGTGGCAGGAAGCTCTTTGGCGATCTGGTGGCCTATGGAGAGGTCTGGCGGCTTGGCGCCAACGAGGCAACAGAGATCGAGCTCTTTCGGGACGTTAAGGTTGACAATAAGTCCTTGAAAAAGGGGCGATATACGCTATATGCGCTTGTAAATGAGGATAGATGGACCCTTATATTCAACAAAGAAACGGATACCTGGGGCGCTTTCCGGTACGATTCCTCCAAAGATGTGCTGCGGGCGACCGTGCCGGTGGAAAAACAGGCTAATATTACCGAAGCGTTCTCCATCGCTTTTCAAAAAGTGGAAAAAGGCGCCGATCTTATAATCACCTGGGATGATGTTCTGGTAAAGCTTCCTATTGCCTGGTAAACCGGGTATAACCAACCAATTCCCTCTATGTGCGGTATAGCTGGCATTCTCAGTGCTGATGCGGCGAAAGTATCCCCGGAGCTGCTCAAAAAGATGACAGCCGCTATCGCTCATCGCGGGCCGGACGGAGAGGATAGCTGGATCAGCCCTTCCGGCCTGGCGGGCCTCGGACACCGGCGCCTGGCGATCATCGACCTCAGCCCTGCCGGCGCCCAGCCTATGCACTGTCTGGACCGCTATACCATCGTTCATAACGGAGAGCTCTACAACTACCTGGAGCTGCGGGCTACGCTGCAGTCGCAGGGCTATTCGTTCTCCACCCGGACGGATACGGAGGTCATTGCCGCTGCCTATGACCATTTCGGCAGCGACTGCCTGCAGTATTTTGACGGCATGTTCGCCTTCGCCATCTGGGATGAGCAGAAAAAAGCATTGTTCCTGGCAAGGGACCGGTTCGGCGAAAAGCCGCTGTTCTTTTACCGCGACGACGAACAGCTGGTTTTCGGCAGCGAAATGAAGGCGCTCTGGGCCGCCGGCGTAAAAAAGGAGAGCAACCCGAAGATGCTGTTCAATTTCCTGACCATCGGCTATACGCAAAACCCTGCTGACGGCTTCGAGACCTTCTTCCATTCTATCTCCAAGCTCCCGGCCCGGAGCTTCCTGACCTATCATCCCCTCACGGGAAAGCTGGAGCTCTCCTCCTATTGGGATATCGAAGTAAGGCAAACTCAATCTATCAAAGATGAAGAGGCCATCGATACTTTCTGCGCGCTGCTGGACACTTCGGTAAGCAGGCGACTGCGAAGCGATGTCCTCGTCGGCACCAGTCTCAGCGGAGGCCTGGACAGCTCCTCTGTGATCGCCAGCATCCTTCGTCAGCCGGATGCACCGAAGGCATTGCCTACTTTTTCCGCCGTATTCCCGGGTTTCGAGAAAGACGAATCCGCCTATATCCAGCAGCTCAAGCAACATTTTTCCCTGGTTAACTATCCCACGACACCGACCGCCGCCGGGCTTATCCGGGACTTCGAACGGCTCGTTTATCATCAGGAAGAGCCTTTTCAATCTTCCAGCATCTATGCCCAGTTCAACGTATTCGGGCTGGCGGCCACCCACTCCGTGAAAGTAATGCTCGACGGCCAGGGCGCCGACGAGCTGCTGGCCGGCTATCATAAATACTACACCTGGTACTGGCAGGAGCTGTATCGCAGCGACAGGAAGGCTTTCGCCCTCGAGCTGGAGGCGGCAAGGGAATCCGGCGTCAGCGACCGCTGGACCTGGAAGAACCGGCTGGCCGCGCACCTCCCCGTATACGCCGGGCTGTTCATGAAAAAGAAGCGGACGGCACAACAACGCCGGAGCAGCGACCTCTCCCGGGACTTCGTCCGGCAGTTCGGCACATCTTATTATGACATTCCCCACATCGACCGGCTAAGCGGCATTCTCTATTACAACACCTTTATGAACGGAATGGAAGAGCTGCTGCGTTATGCCGATCGCAATTCCATGGCGCATGGCGTAGAAGTCAGACTGCCCTTCCTGAATCACGAGCTGGTAGAGTTCGTGTTCTCGCTTCCCTCCCACTTTAAGATCCGGGAAGGCTGGACCAAATGGCTGCTGCGAAAAAGCATGGAGGATACTCTTCCGCCCGCCATCACATGGCGCCGTGATAAGACCGGATACGAACCGCCCCAACGGGACTGGATGCAGGACCCTACCCTGCAAGAATATATGCACGAGGCACGGCGCAGTCTGGTAAAGGCTGGCATACTGGCTACCGGGGTCCTCCATAAAAAAATTCAGCCGCAGGAGGTCCATGCGGCTGAAAATCACGATTGGCGATATCTGGTTACGGCTGCCTGCATTAGCTAGCCTTATTATACTTTTCCACGACCTGCATGCTCCCGTCTATATTGGAACGGACCGTAATCCAGCTGGTGGCATCCTCCAGCTTGATGTAATATTCCACTGACGATTCCGTCGCCACTTCCGTTACGCCGAAGATCTTCTTATCGGCATATTTCTTCTGCAGTCGGCAGAGGATCGTCACCGGCAAGTTCTTCTCCGTATAGTAACGCAGGGAACTCAGGAAATTACCATCCTTATCGTACTCCACTTTGTTGAGGATTTCGTTCTGCCTGAAGTTGACAGTGTACTTGTCCCCCTGCTCGGACCATACTACCTGCTGGGCATCGGGAAAGGTTTGCTTAAAGGTCTGCAGCAGCTTGTCGCTGATGGAAAAAGTCTTCGCTGCGAAAGCCCCGGCAGTCATGGCAAGCATGCAGAAGGCGAGGAAGAATGTTCTTTTGATCGAATGATGCGGTGTCATAATTATTAGTTTAAGAATAGAGAAAAGATTCGTTTGACATCATAAAACTAACGTTCTCCAACTCCGGGTCAAGGGAATCTACACTCCCGGTAACACTGTACCTGTGCGCGTTATAGCCTGCAATTAGCCAATTCGGACCAAAGCGGCAAAACGAATCTCCAAACCAGCGAAAAGACGCGCGAAACGGGAAATCTCATGTTGCACTTCGCGGGTTAAGCTTTTGTTAAACTGGATGAATTGTGGTGAGTGGCTTTCACTTTGTATCTTTATTCAATGAAACTGTCTACCAAATTAATACACGCAGGCATAGAACCCGATCCTTCTACGGGCGCTATCATGACCCCGATCTACCAGACCTCTACTTATGTACAGTCCGCGCCCGGCGTCCACAAAGGATATGAATATGCCCGTTCGCAGAACCCCACGCGTGCAGCGCTGGAATCAGCTTTGGCGCATATCGAGAACGGGAAGCACGGTCTCTGCTTCAGCAGCGGGGTAGCGGCAACGGATGCCGTGCTCAGGCTGTTGGTTCCGGGCGACGAGGTCATCGCGGCCAATGACATGTACGGTGGCACCTATCGGCTGTTCACTAAAATATTCCAAAAAGCGGGCATCCGCTTTCATTTCGTGAATATGCAGGATGCCGAAGCGATCCGGCCTTACATCAACGCGCAAACGAAGCTCATCTGGGCGGAGACGCCTACCAATCCGCTGATGAACATCGTCGACATCGCCGCCCTCGCGTCGATATCCCGGCCAAACCATATCCTGCTTTGCGTCGACAACACTTTTGCCTCGCCCTACCTGCAAAACCCGTTGGATCTGGGCGCCGATATTGTGCTGCATTCCGCCACCAAATACCTGGGCGGACATAGCGACACCATCCATGGCTGCCTGGTGATGAACGACGACCAGCTGCGGGAGCAGCTCTACTTCATACAGAAAAGCTGCGGGGCCGTCCCCGGCCCCCAGGATTGCTTTCTCGTGCTGCGGGGCCTGAAGACCCTGCACGTCCGCATGGATCGGCACTGCCTGAACGGCACAGCCATCGCCCACTTCCTTCGCAACCATCCTAAGGTCGGCAAGGTCTACTGGTGCGGATTCGAGGATCATCCGGGCTATGCCGTCGCCACCAGGCAGATGCGGGGCTATGGCGGCATGATGAGCTTTACCCTGAAGGACGACAGCGTCGATGCAGCCATGAAAGTGCTTTCCTCCACACACCTCTTCGCGCTCGCCGAGAGCCTGGGTGGAGTGGAATCGCTGATCAATCACCCCGCCAGCATGACCCATGCTTCCATTCCCAGAGAAGAGCGCCTGAAGAACGGACTGAGCGACTCCCTGATACGCCTTAGCGTCGGCATCGAAGATGTAGAAGATCTTACGGCGGACCTGCGCCAGGCCATCGGCTAATTATGAACAAACATCTCCTTCTCACCGGTGGCCAGAGTACGGCTGCGCCAAAAGACCTGAAGGCTTTCCTGGACAGGAAGACGGCCGAATACAACCGGCCGTCCTTCGTCCCCGGCGATCCAATCAGCATCCCCCACCAATACAGTAAAAAGCAGGACATCGAGATCGCCGGCTTTTTCACGGCTATCTTCTCCTGGGGTAACCGCACGACCATCATCCGGAAGACGCAGGAGCTCATGCAGCTGATGGACAAGGCGCCTTACCAGTTCGTCCTGCAGCATACCGACAATGACCTCAGGAAGCTGCTGGATTTCCGGCACCGGACCTTCAATGCCACCGATCTGCTATACTTCATCGCCTTTTTTCACCACCACTACAAGCAGCATGATTCGCTGGAAGACGCTTTCCTGCTGCCCTGGGAGAAACGGGGCGTCTCACCCGATGGCTGGGATGCGGAAAAGGCCTTGTCGGCATTCTATCATTACTTTTTTAGTCTGGAAGAAGTTCCCCTCCGCACGCGTAAGCATATCGCCTCGCCGGAAAAGCATTCCAGCTGCAAGCGGATCAATATGTTCCTTCGCTGGATGGTGCGCAAAGACGATAATGGCGTAGACTTCGGCCTCTGGCGTCGTATTCCGCCATCGCGGCTGGTCTGCCCACTGGACCTTCACGTAGCGCGGGTAGCGCGGAAATTTGGCCTGCTGACGCGGGCACAATCGGATTGGCTGGGGGCAATGGAGCTTACAGACCATCTGCGTCTGATGGATCCCAGCGATCCCACGAAATATGATTTCGCGCTGTTCGGACTAGGGTCGATAGAGAAATTTTGACCACATGGATACACTGTTGCTCAAACAAGACCTCGATCGCGCCTATGGACTCGACCTTGGCGATGCCGCCACGACGGAGGTGCTGGAAGCGCTGCTGGCGGAAAAAGTCAATGCCCTGATCCAAAGCGACTTTGGGGTATTGATGCAGCTGCTGTACCGCATAGATGTGAACGAAAAAAAATTACGTACGCTTCTGGAGGAGAATACCGGGGAAGACGCCGGACGGCTGATCGCCCGGCTTATCATGCAAAGGCAGTGGCAGAAGATCGAAAGCCGACGCCAGTATCGTTCTGACAAAAAGGAGGATGCCTCCGACGGAGAAGAGAGATGGTAGCTAAAACATCAGCTCTTTTACCTTCTCCTTATCTTCT
Organism: Puia dinghuensis; assembly: GCA_026224995.1. GTDB lineage: Bacteria > Bacteroidota > Bacteroidia > Chitinophagales > Chitinophagaceae > Puia > Puia dinghuensis_A. The sequence continues at coordinate 8,985 of JAMFRX010000163.1, read as the reverse complement.
TTCTCTTTCCGAAGGTCGAACATGGTTCCGAAAACACGGTCCCAGATGGTGCTGCTGACGCCGAAGCCCTTATGCTCGTCTTTGTAGTGGTGTAAGTGGTGGTTGCGCCACAACGGCTTCATCCATTTAAAAGGCGGGTTCCATGCGTGGATGGCGTAGTGCATGCTGCCATATAGCAGATAGCCGAGTATGAAGCCGGGGAAGAACACAAACACATTCAGCCCGATGGTCACGCGCATCAGCAGGAAGATCGTCGAAGAGATGATCAGGCTGGGGACAGGAGGCATAAAAAGGCGTTCCTTATCCCTGGGAAAGTGGTGATGGTTGCCGTGCAGGGTATAGATGAACTTTTGCGCCCGCTGGCTATCCGCTATCATATGGAACATATAGCGATGCATCAGGTATTCAAAAAAGGTCCAGACGAGCATGCCCCCCAGGAAGACAAGGGCTATCCTGGGAATGGAAAAATCCAGCTTCGCGCCGCTATAGTAGAGGGAATAAATGATCACCGGCAGATACATGCCCCAGATCACCAGGGGATGAGTCTTGGTCAACATTTCGAGGTACTGATTCTTGAACAATTGTGCCTGCCCTTTATTATGGATCTTATCGAATTTCATGGTTACCGCTATTAAGGCACAAAGTTACGAAGAACTGCTGAAAACGGCGCTTATTCGTAGGTTGCCCTAAATGCGCTCAGATCAGGCCGGTATTTCCGGGAACGGCCCAGCTCATAGCGGTAAATAATATCCCCTACTTCCTTGAAGAAAGGGTAACCGATCTGATCATAGTCATATTTATCATCATTTAAAATCCCATCGCTATTGGTATAGATCGTTCCCGTAAGCATGAATTCCACCTTATGCTCAAAATCGACTATATAAGCAATGTCAGTGAGAAAGCCGTAGGACCAGCCCGGCTTATTGAAGATGCGGATATAGGGTGGCAGTGGAGTCCGGCCCGACTTGAAAAGGAAGAACTTCGTATAGCTGTCGAAATATTCGGCCGTATCATACCGGGGGTGCGCCGATTCCCGGGGGAGCTCGGACATATACTGGTAGAGGAAGCGATAGTCTTCCGGGCTCAGCCGGAAGCGCCGGTCAGGAGATACGGATGCCGGAAAGAGCACCGACCGGAGTATTTGCTGGGCGTCAGCTAAGGGGAAATTATTATGCCTGGTAAAGTCCATCGGGGAATGGACAAGCGAGTCGTGGCGATCGTAATAGGCGTTGCCGATCAGAACAGGGTGGCTGAAGTCGAAGACGAAAGAGCTATATGCGGCCGGCTGCTGGTAGAGCGTGAGTCCATTACGTTCGAACCGGATAGGGTTGGTATGACGGTTCTCGTCCTCGGTCATGGGCACGAACCGCCGGGTAATGCGGAGATCGGGGTAGCCCAGCTGTTGGAGGCGCCGGTTGATGGCTTCCTGGCCCAGGAATTCGTAGAGCCGGTTGTAGGCATCGTTATCGCTGACCAGGAAGATCTTCCGGATATACTGGGCCAGGGAAGGCAGGCCTTCCGCGGAACTGGTATCCGTATGCGCGATCTGCTGGCCGCCGTAAGCGGTGTCGGTCAGCATAGGTGTAGACTTATCCACCCCATAGCGGGCGAGGCTGTCCATTTTCTCCAGCGCCAGGAAGGCCAGGGGCAGCTTTACCGTAGAGGCAGGGTTGAAGTAATCCAGGGCATCCACGTGCAGGTAGTAGTTATGAAAATGCGGCCTGTTCTGTTTGTCGCGGTCTATCCGGGTATAGATGAGCTGATAGTGGAAGGAGTCCGGCTTGTCGAGCACCCGGAGCAGGGCCGGGGAGGCCTTCGAGCGCACCAGCCTTTCTAAAAAGGGATCTGTCCGCTGCTGGGCGGAGACGGGGATCAATTGGACAAAGAGCAGGCAGGAAAGGATGAACCGTTGCATACAGGCAAAATTAATGATTTACCTTTGGCGACCATATGAAGCTCGTCACATACTTGAAAGAAGAAAGCGAACAGCTGGCTGTTCTGGTAGACGATCTCCTCTATGATATAGAGCTGATCCATCCCGATATTCCCAATACGATGAATATGTTCCTGAACTATTGGGAGGAGCTGCTGCCCATTGCCCAGGCGGGAAACCTGGCCATCCGGGATGGGCATATCCCTTCCGGCAAGGCCCGGCGTGTGGAGGCCGCTCAATTGCTGGCGCCCGTTCCACTTCCCTCTTCCTGTAGGGATGGCTATGCCTTCCGGCAGCATGTGGCCGCAGCCCGTCGCAATCGCAAGGTCCCTATGATCCCCGAGTTCGATCAATACCCGGTCTTCTATTTCACCAATCACCACAGCATACAGGGGCCGGGAGCCATCCGCTGTATGCCCGACCATTTTGAGAAGCTGGACTTCGAGCTGGAAGTGGCGATCCTCATTGGACGGCAGGGCCGTAATATCCCCGCTTCGGAGGCCGACGACTATATTGCTGGACTCATGATCATGAACGATATGAGCGCCCGGACCCTGCAGATGGAGGAAATGCTCCTCAACCTGGGGCCGGCGAAGGGAAAGGATTTCTCCACCGTGATCGGCCCCTGGCTCGTGACCCTCGACGAGCTGCAGGAATTCGAGACACCCTGCAAGGAAGGGCATACCGGCAAGAGCTGGGATCTACGGATGCAGTGCCGAGTCAACGGGGTCCAGGTGAGCGACGGTAACCTGGCCGATATGGACTGGACCTTTGCCGAGCTCATCGAAAGAGCCTCTTATGGCGTGGATCTCTACCCCGGTGACGTCATCGGCAGCGGGACGGTGGGTACGGGCTGCTTCCTGGAGCTTAACGGCACGGGCCGGCTGAATGACCCAGACTACCAGGAGCAATGGCTAAAGGAAAACGACACCGTAGAGCTGGAGGTTGACGGCCTCGGCATCCTGAGCAATACCATCGTACGCGAAGACAACGACCGCTCGCTGCTCGCGATCAAAAAGCGCCCGTTATGATCCTCGACCTGCAAGCGCTGACGCCGGCAGACAGGCAGCATTATCTACAGGCGTCTGTAGCGCCCCGCCCCATTTGCTTTGCCAGCACGATCGATGCCGCCGGGCAGGTGAACCTCAGCCCCTTTAGCTTCTTCAATCTCTTTTCCACTACCCCGCCCATCCTCATCTTCTCTCCTTGCCGCCGGGTTCGTGACAATACGACCAAGCATACCTGGGAGAATGTGCAGTCGGTCCCGGAGGCGGTGATCAATATCGTCGACTATGCCATGGTGCAGCAGATCAGCCTGGCCAGCTGCGACTATCCCAAAACCGTGAATGAGTTCATGAAAGCCGGCTTCACGCAGGAGCCGGCCACCCTGGTCCGGCCGCCGATGGTGAAGGAGAGCAAGGTCAAGATCGAATGCCGGGTGCTGGAGACCAAGACCCTGGGCGAGCAAGGCGGAGCCGGCAATCTTGTGATCTGCGAAGCGCTTCGCATGCACATAGACCCTTCTATCCTCGATGATGGGAAAAAATACATCGACCAACGAAGGCTGCAGCTGGTGGCGCGGCTCGGCGGTGACTGGTATTGCAGGGCCGACGCCGGGAACCTCTTCCAGGTGGAAAAGCCGAATACCCGCCTCGGCATAGGGATGGACGCCCTGCCCGATGCCATTCGCAATAGCAGGACCCTCAGCGGCAACTATCTGGGGCAGCTCGCGAATGTCCATGAGCTGCCGACGGTGGACCCCGCCTTCCACGACGAGCGGCTGCAGCAGATCTTTCAGTACTATGCCGTAAGCCCCGAGGAGATGGAGAAAGAGCTGCATGCCTATGCGGCAACGCTGCTGGAGCAGGGAAAGGTCAATGAGGCCTGGCAGATCCTGCTGGCGCTGAACTGACCGCCATCCGCAGCAGCCTTGCCTGACTCCCGGGGATGCCCTATCTTCGCGGGAATTTATGAACACATCCAACTTATCGGAGCAGGAGATCATCCGGCGGGAAAAGCTGGCGGAGATGCAGCAGCTGGGGATCGATGCCTATCCCGCGGCTTTATACCCCGTTAATACGACCGCGGCCTATATCAAAACCAACTATAAAGAAGAGGAGAATAAGGCCGATTTTGCCGATGCCTGCATCGCCGGGCGGCTTATGAGCCGGCGGGATATGGGGAAAGCCTCCTTCGCCGCGCTGCAGGACAGCACGGGGAAGATACAGATCTACATCAAACGGGACGAGGTTTGCCCCGGTGAGGATAAAACGCTTTACGATAAGGTATGGAAACACCTGCTGGACCTTGGCGATATCGTCGGAGTGAAGGGGTATGTATTTACCACGAAGACGGGCGAGATCTCCATCCATGTCCGGGAATTTGTTGTCCTCACTAAATCGCTGAAGCCGCTGCCCGTGGTCCGCGAGAAAGAAGGGGAGACCTTCGACGCCGTCACCGATCCCGAGTTCCGCTACCGTCAGCGCTATGCCGACCTGATCGTCAATCCCCAGGTGAAGGATGTTTTTGTCCGGCGGACGAAGATGATCAATGCCATCAGGGCCTTCCTCAACGAACAAGGGGCCCTGGAAGTGGACACCCCGGTGCTTCAAAGCATTCCCGGCGGCGCTGCTGCCCGCCCTTTTATCACCCACCACAACGCGCTGGACGCCCCATTCTACCTGCGCATAGCCAACGAGCTCTATCTCAAACGGCTTATCGTCGGGGGATTCGACTGGGTCTATGAGTTCAGTCGCAATTTCCGCAACGAGGGTATGGACCGCACGCACAACCCCGAGTTCACCGTGCTGGAATTCTATGTGGCCTACAAGGACTACCTCTGGATGATGGATACGACAGAACAGCTGCTGGAACGGGCCGCGATCGCCACCAATGGCAGCACCCTGGCCGAGGTAGACGGCAGGACCATCGACTTCAAGGCCCCCTACAAACGCATCACCATGTACGATGCGATCCAGGAATACACAGGTATAGATATAAGCGCCATGGAAGAAGAAGACCTGCGGGCCGTCTGCGGGCAGCTGAATATCCATGCCGACAATACTATGGGCAAAGGAAAGCTCGTCGACGAGATCTTCAGCGAAAAATGCGAAGGGCATTTTATCCAGCCCACCTTTATCACCGATTACCCGGTAGAGATGAGCCCCCTGACCAAGAAGCACCGTAGCAAGCCCGGCCTCGTAGAACGATTCGAGCTCATGGTCAACGGGAAGGAGATCGCCAATGCCTATAGCGAGCTCAACGACCCCCTGGACCAGCGGGAGCGGTTCGAAACGCAGCTGCAGCTTATGGAACGGGGAGACCACGAAGCGATGTTCATCGACCATGACTTCCTGCGGGCGCTGGAATATGGAATGCCGCCCACGGCCGGCATCGGCTTCGGACTGGACAGGCTGTGCATGCTCCTCACCGGTCAGCCCAGCATCCAGGATGTGCTGCTCTTCCCGCAAATGAGGCCAGAGAAGACGCCGGAGCAGACGCTCGAACATCCCAAATCAGACCTGTAGCCGAAATTATCCGCTGCCATATCTTTTTTTTCGTTATATTAGGAGTAACAAAAAACGATTGCCATATGGATAATTCAACCATCTCCAAGATCGGGCGAATCTTTTATGCCCTCGTTATTGGCTTCTTTGGCATCAATCATTTCGTCAATGGTACCGGCATGCAGAAAATGGTGCCGACCTTCTTTCCCGGTGGTTCGCCTGGGTGTATATAACCGGCGCCTGCCTCATAGCTGCGGCTATCGCCTTCCTGATCAACCGGCAGGTCCGGCTGGCGGGGTTTCTCCTCTGTCTTTTTCTATTGCTGATCGTGCTGACGGTGCATCTGCCGGCTGTGCTGCATGCCCCCGATGCGGATGCCAGGAGGTTCCCGCTCACCAATCTGATCAAGGACACTGGTCTGGCTGCCGCTGCTTTGCTTGTAGCGGGAAGACAATCCTGACCAGCTCCCGGCTTATCAGAGGATTCATCGGAGAGGCTTAAAAAAAAACCTCCCGCTCAAAGCGGGAGGACGATGTTGCCTTTTACCCAAGGATTAAAATGAAAAAGAGTTGCTGTATATTCTGCCTAGAGGAACAGATCATTCATGAGCTTCTGGTCGGGGTTGACGGCATATTTGCCGAAATCGCTGACCCCTTCCCGTAAAAGAACGTCTTCGTCAATGAAAAAATTGCCCGAGGTTTCAAAAGAAGGTCGCTGCAGGATGTAGAAGGCCGCATCCGCGACGATCTCCGGCGTACGGCTGCGCTGCATCAGGAAGTCGCCACCCAACAGGTTCTTTACCGCCGCTGTGGCTATCGTCGTCCTGGGCCAGAGCGCATTGGCGGCTATGCGGTACTGCCTGAGCTCCTCGGCCAGTCCCAGGATGATCATGCTCATACCGTATTTGCTGAGCGTATACGCCAAATGGGGGGCAAACCAGCGGGTATCCATATTCAACGGCGGCGAGAGATTCAGGATATGGGGGTTATGCGCCAGCTTCAGATGGGGGATGCAGGCCTGGCTCATGAAGAAAGTGCCCCGGACATTGATATCGTGCACCAGATCGTACCGCTTGGGCTCCACCTGCTCGGTGGTCGCCAGGTTGATGGCGCTGGCATTGTTGATGAGGATATCTATGCCCCCGAACTTTTCCACGGTCCGGGTGACGATGTCCCGGATGCTGTCGTCGAAGCGGATATCGCCCTGCAAGGGTAGGACCTGGGTTCCGCCCGCGGCAGCGATCTCTTCTGCCGCCGTATAGATCGTTCCCTCGAGCTTTGGGTTCGGTTCGGCCGTTTTACCCACTATGGCAATATTCGCCCCTTCCTTCGCCAGGCGAAGCGCTATGGCCTTGCCGATGCCCCTGCTGCCGCCGGTGATGAGCACTGTCTTGTTCTCGAAAATTTTCATTGGAATGTATTTATCCAGCCTGGCTTGGCTTGTTGATAAAATAGCCAAGCCAGGCTGGTTATCTAATGTCTGGCCTTCGGCCAACGGACCCGTGGTCCGTTTTGGTATAACTACAAAATAGGGTAAATTATGATGTGTCCAAAATATAAAGCGGACAATCCCGGCCCTGCATTCGTAATTCTACGAGCCCGACCGTATAATCGGCAACCGTTAAATATAGCACTTCTTCTCTTGCACTATGGGTCGTTGGATTGTATGTTTGTAACGTTAAGTCTGATTGATAAGCGATTCCAAATCCAATGTCCGAAGAAAGACCGTTCAGAATGAATGAATGAAATCCAAACAAAAACCAAAATCCAACATCCGAAGAGAAACCAGTGACCTGAATTCCTTGAAAAAAGAACCAAAGATCCAAGCATCCGAAAAACCCGAATCACTGATCAATCAAAACTTATTCCATTAGAAATCCAAAATCCACGTTTTATCCAAATCCTAAGAAGAATCGCCTTAAAATTTGTACCTTTTGATGGCCACGAAGTTGTTGGTTAAGTATCGTACAAAAGCTTGAAAAGTCCTGAATAAATTCAGGACTTTTCTTTTGCATGGACCCGTCGTGTGATTTGAGCTGGTGGTTTAGCTGCCTTTCTGTTGGTTTTTTCCTGTCTATTCTTTTGAAGCCGGTGCTGCCATCAACGCCTAGTGGGCGTCGACGGGCAAGGCTACAGCTTTTTTAAAAGGTTGGAAAAAGATCAATGGTATACAAATGAGGGTGAAGAAACCAATCAGCAGATACATGCCGTTGTAGGTCGTAAGCATGGTCTGCTTGGCCACGATCCCTTCCATCGCCCCGTTGGCCATTTGCTGAGCCTGTGTCAGGGGAAAGCCCTGGGCCACAAAGTTCTGCGTCGTGGAATTCACCCGGTCGTTATAAGCCGGGTTGTACTGATTGAAGTTTTCCAGCAAGATGTTGCGATTGGTATTGGTCTTGATGTGAATGATCGTGGTCATGATGGCGATCCCGAAAGATCCGCCCAGCTGTCGCATCATATTGTTCAAGCCTGTTCCCTGACCGATCTCTGGTCCTTTCAGGTCCGAAATGGCCAGCGTGGTGAGCGGCACGAAAAGGATCGCCATGCCGATACCGCGGATGATCAGCGGCCAGAAGAAGTCGCCGGTGCCTGATTGCAGGCTGGAGCTATAGAGCATCCAGCAGAAGATAAAGAACAGGATAAAACCACCTGCGGATAGGAACTGGGCTGGAATGCCCTTCTTTAGCATACTCCCGACGAAAGGCATCATCAGGATCGTCGCGCACCCTCCAGGCAGCAGGATAAGGCCGGTCTGTTCGGCAGTAAAACCCAGCAGGCTCTGGCAGAATACGGGAAAGATAAAGGTGGAACCGTATAGGGCCACCCCTAGCGCGAAGGATGTAAAGATGCCGATCATAAAGCTTCGATGCCGGAGTATCTTGAAGTTCACAACAGGGAAATCGATGCTAAGCTCACGCCAGACGAAACAGATAGCGGAAATGGCGGTGGTAAAGATAAGGGCGGTGATCCACCAGGTCTGAAACCAGTCCTTGTCCTCGCCTTTTTCCAGCACCACCTGAAGCGCCCCGACGCCCAGCGCGAGGAAGAGTATCCCCCACCAGTCCACCCGTTTACCCTGCCCGTACTTCGGCGACTCCTTGACGAAGGTCGACACGCAGAAAGCGGCGATACAGCCCACCGGAATGTTGACATAGAAGATCCACTGCCAGGAGAGGTTATCCGTGATCAGCCCGCCAAGCGTAGGTCCAACGGTCGGGCCAACGACGGCGCCAAGGCCAAACAGCGCGGTAGCCATTCCCACTTCGGAAGGCGGCCAGGTCTCCAGCAGGATAGCCTGCCCGGTACTGATTAGCCCGCCGCCGGCAAGGCCCTGAAGCAATCGGAAAGCGATCAGCGTTTCCAGGCTATTGGCATTCCCGCAGAGAAAGGAGGCGACTGTAAAGATTAATATAGAGGCAAGGAAGTAATTCTTTCTTCCGAAACGGTCCCCCAGCCAGCCGGACATGGGGAGGATGATCACATTGGCCACCGCATATCCCGTCACGATCCAGTTAGCGTCTTCCAGGGTGGCTCCCAGATTGCCCAT
>JAMFRX010000162.1 GCA_026224995.1 Puia dinghuensis | reverse complement strand
GCCTACATCCGTTCGGATGAATTCAAAAGCCCGCATCGTAAGGAAAGGCGCCAGCGCATGGACCACAGGGATCCGCCCCCGCAAAGCCAGCCCCGCAGCCATCCCGACCATCGTCTGCTCGGTGATGCCCGTGTCGATGAAACGTCCACCCAACGCCGCTGGCACATTGCGGACCAGGGCCCTGTTCTCCGCCGTCATCACGATGATGCGTTCATCCCTTAAGGCCGTTTGTATCAATAGCTGTTCGTAAGTCATAGCCAGGTCATAGTTAAGCCGGAGCAGGTTGATTACCGTACTACCAGTGTTTCCGATTCGATGGATGCCTTTATATTACCGTGCAGCTCCTGCAGGAGCTGTTCCACTTCCGCAGCCGTGAAGGAGCAGAACCAACGGTCGGCCCTCGCCTCTATGCTCGGTAAGCCCTTGCCGCGCACAGTGTCGGCGATGATCACATTGACCTTTCCACGTGCCTGGATATTCGCAAAAGCGAGTTCCAGCTGCCCGAAGTCATGCCCGTCGATGCGCTCCACGGCGCAGCCAAAGGCCTCGAACTTATCCTGTAGCGGCTCCAACGGGATCAGGTCCTCCGTGCGGATATTGGCCTGGAACTGGTTGCGGTCGACTACGAGGACCAGGTTGTCCAGGCCATGAGCGTTCGCAACTAAGATGGTCTCCCAAACGCTGCCTTCATTGAGCTCGCCGTCACCCGTGATGACCACCACCCGGTTATCGCCACCCCGCAGCCGGCAATCCAGGGCGACGCCGGCCGCTACCGCAGGCAGATGACCCAATGAGCCACTATGGAATTCCACACCGGGTATATTCCTGTTCGGATGCCAGTAGATGCTGTCGGCAGGCGACAGATGATTGCTCAATCTGCCGGCGTCCAAAAGCCCCATCTCCACGAACGTGCCGTATAACGCCGGGACATCATGCCCCTTGGACAGGAAAAGATAGTCCCGTTGCGGGTCATCCTTAGCTCCACGGATCACCCGGGCATAGCAGTAGACCAGGATCTCCACACAGGATAACGAAGCCCCGATAAAACACCCGCCGCCCTGCGACAGCCGGATGATATGCTCCCGCACTTTCAGGGCCATCTCCCGCAGGTTCTCTAGTTCTATATCCATCATAATAGTTTATATTTTTCTGGTCTGTTCGATACCTACCGTCTTCAGCTCGTCCAGGTGATGCCGGTACCAGTTCACGCCAACCCAATCCGCATTCAGGGAATAGATCTCCGGCCTCTTCTCCAGCAGGGCCAGGACATCCGCCGTCCCAAAAAGGGGATTCGAAGGATATAGCTCGTCGAATACCGCGCGGATAAAGGCATAGTCTTCGGCATAGTCGATCGTGAACCTGTGCGTCATCGAATAGTCGGCCCCGCCGTCCATCACCACATTGCCGATGCGGAACGCCGACGGCCTTTCCCAGATATAAGGCGTCGTATGCTCCCGCTCCATGGGCCGGGTGGCAGAGCGCCAGGCCCGCTCCAACGCGATGAAGCTCATTACCTCCACATCGTTGCCGTCCGGCCAGGTGGCGGGATGCAGGTTGCTGACAAAATCATATTCTCCTGGATGACGCAGATAAAAGTCGACGACGCTGTCGATGACGGCAGGATCTATAAGGGGACAGTCACTGGGGATCTTGATCACCGTCCCGGCGGAATACTGCAACGCCACCTGGTAATGCCTGTCCAGCAGATCGTAAGCATCGCCGCGGAAGCATTCGAGCCCTTCATGCCGGCAGATGGCTTCGACAGGATCATCGTCTTCCGCCGTAGTAGTGGCGATGATCACGCGACCCCGAAACCGGGCCGCCAGCACCCGCTCCGCCTGCCGGACAAAAATGGGCTTGCCCTGTAAAGGCATCAGCACCTTGTCAGGTAGCCGGGAAGACCCCCTCCGGGTTTGGATAACGGTAATGATGGGCGATTTCTCGTTCATGTACGCTGATTGTAGTAATAGCCATCCTTGTTTGTCGTAAAAACTGCTCTTTAGATCCTTTATATTCAATATAGCGACGACAGAGCGCAGCGATCGATGCCGCCGAAGTTCCGCCGTTCTGAACAGGGGCAAGCCGCTTTAGCTGCTCGACGTCGAAATAGGAATGCACCTTCTTGCCAAGGGCGATCCCGATATACACCACCGTGGAATACTGCGTAATGAGCTCATCGCAGTTGGCGATCATATGCTCCGTATTCCCTTCCGTATAGACCAGGGCCGATGGCGCCCACTGCGCGATCTCGGCGGTCGCCCGCTCTCTTTTCTCGTTGGGATGAAGCTTGAAGATCAGCGGCCTGTCCCCCGCGATCCGGACACAGTCACGGATAAAGGCCGGACGGTCCTCGTTATTGAAGGTCTCCCTAATATCTGAGGTCGCCGCCAGCACATAGCCCTTCCGCGGGAAATCATTGTTCAGGAAGGCAGCGGCATTATCATAATTGGGTATGCCGGTGACTACTATCCTGCCGGCATCCGTACCCCGGCTGGCAAACTGTTCCCTATAGCCGGGAGAAGCGGCGCAGTACAGATCACAGATATTATTGCTCCCGTTGAAAGCGGTATTGGTGGCCAGCACAGAGGGCAGGCCAAGCCGGCGCACCCACCTGCCCCAGGACGTCAGGGGATCGGTCATCCCCTCCTGCACCCAGATCGTTTTCATCCGGCGCAGCTCCTTCGTTACCAGCAGATCCGTGCACAGCACGGCCAGGTCATAGTTATGTTGATAGATCGAACGGGCATAGTCGTTACGCAGCCGGTGCCGCTCCAGGTAGGCATCTCCTTTCCGCCTGAACTCCCCCGAGAGAATGGAATTTTCTAGCAAACCCATACGCACGACCGCCTTTACGACGGGATGCTTGCTGTATAGCTGACTGAAGTAACAATCATAGTCCGGCAGCAAAGATGCGATCTGGTGCATCTGGCTGGTCTGGTTCGGAGATCCTATGATGAAAAGTATTTTTTTCCGTGGGATCATGGTGTCCTTAGACCACAAATTTCAATGGAATTCAGTCATAAGATTCACCGCCCGGCAGAAATTACAATTCCTTAATATCGCAAAGCGTACATCCCATCCTGGGAAAAAAATATCCACTATTTATCCAGGTAAGGCAGCAGCGCCTGCTGCCAGATCTTGTACCCTTTATCGTTCATATGCAGCCTGTCCCCGACAAAAAGATTATCGATCGGCAGGCCCTGGGTATTCAGCATCAGATGATATACATCCACGAAAGTCGCATGGCTCCTTTCCGCCATGAAGTTCCGGATGAGGTCGTTGGCCTGTTCCATCTCCGGCATCAGGTTCACCCTGCTCGGGCTCGGCTTGATCGACACAAAGAGAATATCGACATTGCCAAGATGCTTGCGGATCATATCATACAGCTTCACAAATCGCTTATACACTTTTTTCCCGGTTACCTTTTTGCCCGCAGCCAGATCGTTGTCGCCGCAGTAGATGACTACCTGCTTGGGATGATACGCATAAATGATCTCGCTCGCATACCGGATCACGTCCTCGAAAGTAGACCCGCCAAATCCCCTGTTGATGATCGTATAGCCGGGGAAGTCGTTCTGTACGTTGGTCCACTTGCGAAAGCTGGAGCTGCCGACGAAAAGAATGGCGTTGGCCGGCGGATGTTGGATGCTGTCCTTCCGTTTGAAATCGGCGATCTCATTCCAAACAGTAGGCTGCGCGGTGACAGCAGGTTGGGTGGGAACAACAACCTGTGCGGGCAAGGCCCAGCCTGAACAAAGCAGCATAGAGAACAAAGCGATCCGGGTAAGCGTCGTTATCATGATTTTTTTCATATGCATTTCCACAAATCTACGAAGCCGGAATAATTATTTCATGGCGCAGGCACTGTAATTGCGGCTTTTTTCTATCATTATTGTACTTTCAGCTATGCTTTCAGCCATTCTGCTGGCCGCCGGCTCCTCCCGACGCATGGGTTCCGTCAACAAGCTCCTGCTACCCTGGCAGGATCACACCCTCGTGTTCGCCACGGCGCAAAACCTGCTGGCCGCCGGCATCCAGGACCTCATCGTCGTCACCGGCCATGACCCTGAAGCCGTGACGGCGGCATTGGCCACCCTGCCGGTCCGCACGATACACAACCCCGCCCACGCCACCGGAATGACCAGCTCCATCCAAACCGGCGTCCGGATCGCGGAGGGAAAAGGGTATATGATCTGCCTCGCAGACATGGTCCTGATCACCCCCGCCGAATACACCCTGCTGAAGACCGCCTTCCTTCGCCAGCATCTCCTCGACGACCGCTGCATCATCCTTCCCGAATACCAGGGCGAAAATGGCAACCCCGTGATCTTCTCCTCCTGGTACCGCAATGCCCTGCTGCAGCATCCTGAAAAAGAAGGCTGCAAAACGCTCGTCCACGACCATACGGACCATCACCTGCGTGTTGCCATGCCTGCGGACCACGTCCTCAGGGATATCGATCGCCCCGAACAATACGCCGATCTGATTCACCGATCAACATAATAATTGTCAACTTTACATGCGTGCGGCTTACCTTTAGCGCGAGTGCCTATGTATCGAAAAATCGCCCCATTCGCCATATGCTTTCTCCTCTGCTATAGTGCCCATGCACAAGCCCCATCCATGATCATCCAGGGGGCGGTGCAGGATAGCCTCAGCAGACTACCCCTGGAAGACGCAACCGTCTCCCTGTACCAGCTTCCCGCACGTATACTGATCCACCGGATGCGGAGCAACAAAGCCTTCACCTTCCGCAATCTGTCCCCGGGCGACTACCGGATCGTGACCTCCTATCTCGGCTATGCCCCGGATACGACACAGCTGATCCTCAGCCCCTCGGACACCACAGGCAAGAGGATCCGCATCCTCCTTCATCACTCGTCAAGCTCTATGATGGAGGTCGTCGTACATGCCAACATCCCCCCGGCCATCGTCAAGAACGACACCATCGCTTTCAACGCCGGCGCCTTCCCCACCCGGCCGAACGCCACCGTCGAAGACCTGCTGCGCAAGCTTCCGGGTATCGATATCGATAAGAACGGCAATGTCACCATGCAGGGACAGAAAGTAGACAAGATCTATCTCGACGGTAAGGAGTTCTTCCTCGACGACCCACGCACCGCCACACAAAACCTCCCAGCCGACATCGTCGATCAGATCGAAGCCTTCGACTCCCAGACCGAAAGAGCAAGGCTCACCGGCATCACGGAGACCAAAGGCACCAAATCCCTGAATATCAAATTAAAGAAGAACCGGAAGAAAGGCTATTTCGGCAAGGCTTATGCCGGCACCGGCACCGGCGGCGCCAGCCACCCCTCATCGGTGACCAGCAGCTACTCCGCCGGCGGCACCGCCACCAACCTGGGTAGCACCTGGCTCTTCGGAACAGGCAACGTCAACAACATGAACAACCAGTTCACCGGCGCCGACAATAAGAACGGACCCGGTAGCGGCGGAGTGCAAACCCTCAATAACCTCCAGCTCAATTACCGAAACGACAAGAATAAAAAGCTGACCCTCACCCTCAACACAGGCACCAACGGAACCCGCACCACCCTGGACCAGTCCAGCCAGAAGCAGACCCTGCTCACCGACTCTTCCCTGCTCGAGAACCGCTTCAGCCACTCGGTGACGCACAACCAGGCCTACCACGTCAACGCCTTTCTGGAATACAACATCGACAGCTTCTCGCTGATGAACCTCCGCTCGACCGTGACACCTTCCTCGTCCGGCAGCTCCTCCATGGATACCGTAGCCATCCAGGCCCAGAAGCCGGCATTCAGCTACCTCAGCAATCAGGGACAGACCAGCAATACCAGCCATTCCGACCAATACACCGTCACCGATATGCTCAACTTCCGGCGTCGCTGGCGTCTCCCGGGCCGTACGCTCTTCGTCAGCCTCACGCAATCCTATGACCACCAGACGCAGCCACAGAATATTTATTCTCTGGTAAACAATTTCGACAGCTCCAACGCGCTCCTTTCCAGGACCCTCACAAACCAGACCTCCTCCCAGCTCTCGAAGAACGATAGCTACGGAGCCTCCATCGCCTACACCGAACCACTCAAGCCAGGCCATCTGCTCGATTTCGCTTACCGCATCAACCGTTCCACCAGCCATAGCGACAGGGAGTCCTACGATTTCGACAGCGCCTCCGGCAAATACGACCTCCCCGATAGCCTGAACACTAATCACTTCGTCAACTACAATACCATCCAGCGCATCGGCGCGGGCTATAACGCCACAGAAGGCAGATACCGGTACCAGCTGGGCCTGACCCTGCAGTTCAGCGATCTCGACGACCGCAACCTCACGGCAAAAACAGCTATCGACCAGCACCAGATGAACTGGTATCCCAGGGCTTCCCTCATCTACACCCCTTCCAAAGGAAAGAATATAAAGCTGGTCTATACCGCAAGCACCACCAGCCCTACCATCCAGCAGCTGCAGCCCCTGCCCGACCTCACAAACCCCTTTCTCGTCAGGATCGGCAACCCAAGCCTCCTGCAACAGCTCACACATACCCTCAACGGCACCTACACCGCCTTCAACGATCACAATTTCCAAAACCTGCAGATAGCCCTGCAGGGAAATTATACCGAACACGAGATCACCCCCGCCACTACCATCCTGGCCGGCGGCATCCAGCAAGTGCAATACGTCAACGTCAACGACGTCTGGCATGCTACCTCGAATATCACCTACGGGTTTCCGTTGGGCGACCAACGCAAGGGAAATAGCAGTCTCGGCATCCACCTGCAATACGGCCACGACCTGAGCCTGCTGAACGGCGCACAGGACGTCACCACCTCCCTGGGCTGGGGCGGAACCTGGAAGGCCAATTTCCATCCGGTGGAGAAGCTGTTTGTAGAAGGGGTGGCGGCCGTCAATTATTCGGGCGCGCGGTATTCCGTCAATTCCGCACAGAATACCAATACCTGGCTGCAGAATTATTCGCTCGATGCCTCCTACGAGCTGCCAGGGGCGATCACAGTGGCAAGCAATTACAACCTGCAGATCACGGGGTCGCAGGGGTCGCTCCCATCAAGACAGGTGGCCCTATGGAATGCCAGCATCTACAAGGATTTCCTGCGCAACCGCAGTGGCCAGATCCGCCTCTCCGCCTTCGGCATCCTTAATACGGCGAGCAATTTTACCCAGACCCTCGGCATCAACTACGTAGAGACCAGCCAGAGCAATATCCCAGGCCGCATCCTGCTGCTGAGCTTTATCTATCGGTTCCGGCATTTTCCTATGGATAAAAATAGCAAGCACTAATTTCCGGGCGGAAAATGCTTATAAATAGTACCTCTGGCGAGAAGCAATCAACCCTCCATTTCCTTTACAAACTCTGCGTATGTTACAGTCTCATCATTTTTCGCAGCACGCATAAGCTGAAGCATCAGGTAGTTTTCCGTCTCCTCATTTTCTATCACCTGCATCAGCTTTTCTACTTCATCCACGCTCCAATTTCCACGCTGCTTTTTTTGCGAGAAATTAGCTGGCTTCATGCCGATCTTCTTGGCCAGGAAATCGCTTCTATATCCGCTTACCTGGATCAGTTCTCCCATGCTCTGGACCAAGGTCCTATAATTGGAAACTATGTCGTGTACCATTTCCGTGTATTATAATTTACAGAAATTAAATTACAATACAAAAATAGCACTTTTTTTCAATACCGCAAGGCCTCTATCT
>JAMFRX010000161.1 GCA_026224995.1 Puia dinghuensis | reverse complement strand
TTAGCAACCCACGGCGGTAAAGCGTTTCGATAGTAGGCGCGGAGAGTCCGCGGATCCCGAAAGGAAGCTGCTTCAAGGGCGAGTGCGGATCCTCCGCCTTTTCCAGTAGCAGGACTGAGCAGTTGGCCAGGGCCAGCTCACAGGCGAGGAACAGGCCTACAGGCCCCGCCCCGGAAATGATGATATCGTGAATGGAATGATTCATACCCAAAATTCCGGAATGCATCCGGATCAGGATTGTACAAAAGCGACAAAATCGTTGTTTACACCCTGTTTCCTTTTTTTCGCTTTTCGCGCGAATGCCGCCGGGGTAGTTCCGCTGTAGCGCTTGAATTCCCTGCTTAGGTGAGATTGATCCGTATAGCCCAGTTCATGAGCTAAGCCGGCAATGCTGGCATCCGGATAATGCCACAGGTGGTTTCGTACCTGCTCGAAGCGGATCAGGCCGGACACGTCTTTAACAGTATAGCCGGAAGATTGCGAAAAGTGCCTTTCCAGTGTACGCACCGTCGCATGAGCCGCCGCCGCCACCTGGCTTACCGGCATGGTGCCTTTTGCTTTCCTCATAGCCAATCCCGCTTTGAAGAGCATGCTGTCCATAGCGATGCCCGACCTTGCCTTCAGGAAATACTGTTTTACCAGCGCCAACGCTTCAACTATCCTGCCTGCATTGATCCACTCCTTCAGCGAAGATTGAAGCTGGGCCATAGGATGCTCGAATATGCGGACTCCTTCCTTACTGGAAGGCAGTCCGAGCAAATCGAACACCGTCCAGGGAAAGCATCGGATACCTATGATCTCTAAACGGTTCTTGGCGTAAAAAAGAGCAGGCTTATCCAGCAGCCCCATCATAAAGGGTGATGGCAGGGACAGCAGGACTCCCTCGTTAGAGATGCTGCAGCCGCTCCCGAAATGAAAAATAATTTCCGCGTAGCCGTCAGGCACTACCTCGAAGCTCGTTTCAAATTCTCCGAAGTCTCTGCTGTTATACCAAAAGCATTTTATGGTATCCCGTAACTCTTCAGGAGGTTCAAATTCTTGGTGCTGCATGTTGAAAGATAGCTTATTTGGGGTGCATTCCGAGCATCTCAGGATGCCTCTCGCACCAGGTAGTAGGTGCGCTTGCGGGAACCTATCAGCAAATACATTCGTTTACCGGAAACTCCTGGCGCCTTCTTAGCTATCCTGCCCCTTTCGTCGGCCCTGTACAGCTTTTTCTTATGCAAATAGAAAAGCCTGGGGCGGCCGGCATAGTCGAGGAGGGTAGGATCGACGGAGAGCGCATTCACTGATTTGCCAGGAGCGAAAGTCAGATAGACCTTATCCCTGCTGATCTCGTAGGTGCCGTGAGCGGAATCCAGGCCATTGCTGGTCAGGTGAGTATATTCGAAAGTGCCGTCCGGGAAAAGGCTGAACTGCTCGGACAGCACTCCGCCTATCGGGAAGTTGGAATGGTAGAGTCCCGACTTGTCCTTGGTCAGCGGATGCAGCATGGGCTGCAGGGCCTGGGCGGGAGGCGCCGACTGAGCCGCCGGGGCCGTTTGTCCAACCTGCGCATAGCCAATAGTATATTGAAGGGCTTCGAAGCCCACTGCCAGGTAGACCAGCGGGGCATTCCAGTTGATGGCGATCTCATTGGAGGCGTAAGCCTGGTCCTGGTCCAGGTAGGCCGTCTCCGGTTCGGTATAGATGTAGGTCTGGTGGTCCTGCCGGCCAGGATTGGGGCCGCCCGCCAGCAGGCCGGGTACCGGCGGCACGATACCATCGGCGATGGATATCCGATGATGCGGGTGCATGGTTGAATGGCTGCCCAGGCCCGTAATGAAACAATACCCGGTAGCATTGCGTCCGAGCAGGTAATCGAGATTGGTGAGCGCCGCATCCAGGTATCCCTGCTTATGTTGCTGCAGCCATGCGTTCAGGAGCAGTATGCCCTCGTTGGCGGCCACCGCATTGCTGCCCCAGACAAAGTCCGTCTTCGACTCCCCCATCACGGTATGGAAGGCAGTCCCGCCGATCTGCTGCACATAGCGGTCTGCCAGCCGCAGCAGGTCCTGCCGCACCGTGTCCAGGGCAGGCCGTAAGCTCACCGGCACGACGGCGGCATGGCGAAGCAGGGAATAATTCCCCATCATGGCTACGCTGGGCCAGGACGGCAACGCCAGTGGATCCGCTATCCGCGCCCTGATGACGGGAAGGTACTGGCCGTCACCCGTGGTGATCAGCAGCTCCGCGGCGGCCCAGAAACGTTCATCGTCGAAATGCCGGTCGCCATAGGCACCGGTCGTTATAGGGGGAGCAAAAGCCTTGTTGAGCGTCGTTTGATCATAGATGCTGTCGGGATATCGCTGCGCCCATTGCCAGGCTTTGATCGCGGCAAGCTTACAGGAATCGGCCAAACCGGGCAGTTCGGGCCCGTACTTCTGCAGGATACGCGCCGCCTGTGCTGTCACTGCCGCGAAATCCAGTGTCGCCGCCGTTCCTTTTTGCACGACATACCGGGCGTCCTTGGTGACGCCGGGCATCACCATGCCGTCGAAAGCCGCATTGGTGCACTTGTTATAGACACCGCCGTCGGCGGGATCTTGCATGAGCAGCATCCAGCGGAGGTTATAGAGCGCTTCGTTAAGGATGTCGGGGATACCGGCCGCCCTGGCCCCCGGCACAGGCGGGATATTCGTATGCAAGGTATCCAGGTAAGCCGGAAAATCCTCGTAGGCATCCAGCAAAGTCCCCATGGTGATCCCGCTGTTGACGACATATTTGTTGTAGTCGCCCGCATCATACCAGCCACCCGTAGCCGAAATAACCGCTCCCGTCCTGCGTACAGGACCGGCCGCGGAGGAATGGACCAGCACGGCGGTATCGGGATGCCCGGCAGGCCGGGCCCAGATACCCGCGTATCGGGTGTCCAGGGTCATAGCCGAACGCTGATAGTAATAGCCCTTGAGGGCGGCCACGGCCAGGGGATGGAATACCTGAGCCGCAATGGTGAATGGGTAGGAATTGGCATAGCCGGGCACCACCACCCTGTAAATGCCGGGCCGGCTGAGTCCGCTGAAATCGGCAAGCCGCGTCTGGACCGAAGAGTTGGCGGAAGCCATCAAAGGCCCAAGTCGGCCGAAAAACACGGTATCCAGTCCCGTCTGCCAGGAAGGAAGGTTGCTGCCGACGGCAATGACGTAAAAAACGTCCCGGACTGGGATGCCTGTGACGACGGCGTATTTTGGCGCATCCGGATAGTAGCCCAGCTGGTTGAGCATGATGCCGGACGGCGGTAAAGAAACCTGCGAATACAAGGACCCAAAGACAGTGAGTAGTATGAAAGTCAGAACAATGCGCATGAGTAATCGATTGACGGCGCCAAAGATACGCCGGTGGACCGTCCGGCCTGACTCCGGCCGGAATTAAATTCTTTGAAAAAATGATAAAATTCCGTAATTTGAAAAAACACGTTTCCTCACGAAAAAATGCAGGCTGTATGAAAAAAGTTGCTGATCTTCTTTCCCACAAAAAAGGAGCACGTATTACCAGCGTGTCACCTGAAACCACTGTGCTGGATGCGCTGCGGATCATGGCCGACCAGAATATCGGCTCTGTGCTGGTGACGGAAGGCGACCGTTATATGGGTATCATGACGGAAAGAGACTATTCCCGTAAGGTCATCCTGAAGGGCAAGTCGTCCACCGACACACCGGTCTCGGAGATCATGTCCAGGGATTTCCCTACCGTGACGCCCAACGACACCGTGGACTTCTGCATGCAGCTGATGTCCGACAAGAACATCCGTTATCTGCCCGTATTCCAGAACGAGACCCTCGCAGGCATCGTCTCCATCAACGACGTCGTAAGGGAGACCATCCTGACGCACGAAGAGACGATCACGCATCTCAAGGACTATCTGCATTCGGGGGGCTAGGAAGAGCTGCTCCCGAAATACTTCTCCAGCAGCTGGTTCAGCCGGTGCTGGCTCAGTGGCTTATTCTCGAAGCCCGAGACTTCGGGGATGGTCTGGGTCCTGAGCTCGTCATCGGGATTAAGCGAAGTGGTGAGCATAATGAGGACGATATCGGCTTTCCGGTCAGAAGGCAGGGAACGATACCGCTCCAGGAATTCCCAACCGTCCATGGCGGGCATGTTGATGTCGAGGAAGATCAGATCCGGACGGGGCGAGGCGCCGGAAACCTTGACGGGAGGATTGGCGACCGGATCATTCGCACCGCAGCTCCGGAGGTAATCCAGGGCCTCCTGGCCGCTTTGGGCCACGCGGATATGACGGACACAACCGGCCTGTTCCAATGTCAGGCGATTCAGGAAATTTGTAGGTTCATCGTCATCGATGAGAAGAATACAATTAAGTTGCGTGCTCATGGTTTGTCGGGTATTGTAAAGCAATTCACCGTGGACCTCTACGATCAAGCATTCACAACTAAGAGAGCCTTACCGAAAGGATGTCTTTCTTAGGGTGGGACTCGCAAATGTATAAATTGTCCGGCAGAGATGCAACATTCACGAGCGATTAACCAGAATTGGATGGGAAAATCGTTAAATTTGATTTCCAAAGGTTTATAGACTATGGCTGAAACGCTTCAACGGGATGAGATCGTAGTGCGGGACATTCTCGACACAGCCAGGGCTCTTTTCAAGCAGTCCGGGTTCAAGAAAACGACCATGGGAGACATCGCCCGAAGCCTCGGCAAGGCCAAGAGTTCCCTCTATTATTACTATCCCAGCAAGGAAGACATCTTTGAGGCTGTCCTTTATGCCGAAATGGACGAATTGCTGGACCAGATCCACCGGGAGATCCGCAAAGCCTCCACCTCCAAGGAAAAGCTCACTATCTATTGCCGCTGCCGGCTGGAAAAGCTCAGCCAGCTCTGCAACCTCAGCGACGCCTTAAAATCGGAGATTGCCGAGCTCCATTGCGTCATGGCGGAGATGAAGAGCAAGTTCGACACCACCCACGTGGAGCTCGTCAAGGGCATCCTTCAGGAAGGCGTAAACAACGGAGAATTCAAGAAGATCAACGAGAATAATATAGAGCTGATCGCCTACCTGATGGTCAGCAGCTTCCGCGGACTCGCCGTACCGCTGATGGTAGGCAAGAACCGGAGCCCCCGCCTGGACCTGCAGATCGATAGCATCGTGGATATCATGGTTGAGGGGATCGGCCGCCAATAGGTTTGCTGACCGCCCTTATCCAACTCCCCACCCCCCGCTTAAACCACCCTACTTTCTCAAACAAATAAGTAAAGAGAGCAATGCCCACCAGGCCGCAGGTGATTCCCGCCAGCACGTCCAGCACATAATGATGGCTGGTATAGACGGCCGCGAACCAAATACCAACCATGATCAGCGCGAAGAGCGCATTCCACCAGCGCAGCTTGTAGCGGATACCATAGTAGAGGACCGTGAGCGGATAGGAAGCGTGCAGGCTGGGCATAGCCGCAAAGACATTGCTGCTCTTGGCATAGAGGCCCGCAAACACGTGAAGGTGAAAATAGCTGTCCCACCTGCCGAGTCCTGCCGTATTGCCCGGTGTATGCGCATTGAAGGCGAAGCCATACTGCTCCACATACCATGGGGGCGCCGCCGGGCAGGCGTAGTAGATGACGAAGCCTACGAGGTTAACGAGCAGGAAGCTCAGGGAGAACCGGAAGAAGGCCTCCTTATCACGGTAGAACAGGTAGCCGGCAAAGGCCAGGGGCAGAGGTATCCAGCACAGGTAAAAAAAACCGGATACGATGTCCAGGAAAGTATGCTGGTGCCGGAGCCAGTATTCGTTGGGTGTGAGGATCGTCGCCACGCCGTCCACCCCCACCCCATCCCGGATTCCGAACAGGCTCTTCTCCAGCCGGTAGATGCTTTCGATGTGCACGGTATTGTACC
>JAMFRX010000160.1 GCA_026224995.1 Puia dinghuensis | reverse complement strand
TCCCACCTGCTGATCGATGCCCAGGGGCATCAGCTCCCATTCGAAATCCCGGTTCAGCAGGGAATAGTAGGCCTGGTGCGCAACATACTTACTCCAGCCATAGCGCTCGGACGTGGAGAGCGACTTCATAAGATGCCAGCCCGAGAAATTGGAACAGGCGATATACCGCACCTTCCCGCTTTGTACCAGGTTGTCGAGCGCCTTCAGCGTCTCGTCCACCGGCGTGTTGGCATCGAACCCATGCATATGATAAATATCTATATGGTCGGTATTCAATCTTTTCAGGCTGTCCTCGCATGCCTTCACAAGATGGATTCTCGAAGACCCGTAATCATAGACCCCATCTCCCGTGGGGAAAGTGGCCTTGGTGGATATCAGCACCTTATCCCGTAAACCCGCCAGCGCCTTACCCAGTATCACCTCCGAGGCGCCCTGCGAATATACGTTGGCGGTATCGAAGAGATTGACGCCAGCATCCAGGCATAGCTTCACGAGCCGGCTAGCCTCTTCCACCTGTGTGCTTCCCCAGGCCTTGAAGAACTCACCGTCCCCGCCAAAAGTGCCTGTCCCGAAGCTGAGCACCGGCACCCTTAATCCCGAATTTCCTAATTGTCTGTATTCCATGTCTTTAATTTTTGCTTGCCCAAATTTAACTAACTTCAGCCATCACGTAAAACTGCACCCATGTCACTCAACATAGGCTTCTCCCGGAAGATCGAAAAACTGGCGTCCGCCAGCATTACGATCGCCGGCTCCAATCTGGCCCTTATCGGCTGTTTTTTTCTCGTCCTCCTATGGGCTGGCAGCGGCTTCTTCTTTCATTTCTCCACAAGATGGGAATCCCTGATCGGCACGATCTCAAGCGTCATCACGATCCTCATGGTATTCCTGATCCAGAAAGCCCAGAACAAAGATTCCCTCGCCATCCAGCTCAAGCTCAATGAGCTCGTAGCCTCCCATGGCGCGGCCAGCAACCGGCTCGTCAATATCGAAGGGATGACTGAAGACGAGCTCAAGGTGATCCAGAAATACTACTCCAAGCTCAGCGAGTTCGCCAAAAAGCAGGACACCCTCATCGAATCCCATTCCATCGACGAGAAACACGAAGAGCATGCCATCCGCCAGGAGATGGAGCAGGAGCTCAAAGACATCACCGATACCATACCGCCCCAATAATTTGAATTTCGCAAATGATGGATTGATCGTCACAAACGGCGGCTTGCCATTACCCGCTACCTTTGCGGTATAAAAACAATTCACGATGGAACAGAAAAGGAAAATAGCCCTCGTCACCGGCGGCAGCCGCGGACTGGGCAAAGACATGGTTCTACGCCTCGCAGAAAAAGGGATCGACACCGTCCTCACTTACAATAGCAAGGCGCAGGATGCACAGGAAGTGGTAGCCCAGATCCGGCAGCGCGGGCAAAAAGCCGCGGCGCTCCAGCTCAATACCGGCGATCTTAAAAGCTTTGGCTCTTTCACCACGCAGCTCCAGGCCGTATTGCACGATACATTCGAAGCAACGCATTTCGACTATCTCGTCAATAACGCCGGCATTGGCGGCTATAAGCCCTTTGCAGACGTAAACGAAGACATGTTCGATGAGCTGCTGAACATTCATTTTAAAGGCGTCTACTTCCTGACGCAAAAAATGCTGCCGTTGATGAACGATGGCGGAGGTATCATTAATATATCTTCCGGTCTCACCCGTTTCACGATGCCCGGCTCTTCAGTCTATGCTTCCCTCAAGGGCGCAGTGGAAGTCTTCACCCGTTACCTGGCCAAGGAATTAGGCGCACGGGGCATCAAGGCCAATACCGTAGCCCCCGGAGCCATCTTAACGGATTTTGGCGGCGGCCATCTTAGGAATGACGAGCAGCTGCAAAAGACAGTAAGTGGGTTTACCGCGTTGGGAAGACCAGGCGTCGCAGAAGATATTGGCGGTGTCGTTGCTTTCTTATGTTCGGAAGAAGCGCGTTGGGTCAATGGACAGCGTATCGAGGTCTCTGGTGGGATGGCATTATAGCCCCCACCCGCTGCGTGCCAGTCGCCGGCCGGCTCACTTAAAGTCTGCCGATGCGGACAGCTCCCGCCACTGCTCCAGCTCCCTCCCCAGCCAATCGATCTTTTCCCTGGCCCTGTCCACCGCATTGGACCCCAGCCACAGATGCAAAGGCGGTTCCGGGTTTTCGCCGAGCTGGATGAACAATGCCGCGGCCTTCTCCGGATCTCCCGCCTGCTTCCCATCCATGGCCGCATAGCGCGATTGCGTTTTGCTGATCGCCTGGTAATCGCCGATCCGGCTTTCTGCCTTTTCCAGCGAACCCTTGGTAAGGAAGCCGGTGCGGAATCCCGAAGGCGCTACGACGGTCACCTTGATACCCAATTCCTCGACGTCCAGCGCGAGGACTTCGGAGAAAGCGATAACCGCCGATTTGGTCGCGCTGTAGATGGACCAGCCCGGGGCGCCCACAAAGCCCGCGACGGAGGCGATGTTTATAACATGCCCGCTCCGTTGCTTACGCAAATAGGGTAGGGCATGCTTGGTGACATTGATCGTGGCGAAGACATTGACCTCAAAGATGGCCCGCATCTTATCCTCCTCCATCTCCCCGACGGTGCCTTCCATGCCATATCCGGCGCTGTTCATGATTTAATGTGTTGTAGGGTTAAAAAAAGCCGTAGTCTCTTCTATCAGCGCCTCCATCAGCCCGGCCGCCTTGGTATGACTCAGCAGGCTTGCGATCTGCCCGCCCCATATAAAGACCAGCTCCCATTTTTCCTGCGCAATAGCCGCCTGCCGCAATGGACCCAGGAACCTGCTTTGAAGCGGAAAGGGCAAGAACCCCTCCTGGCCGCCCGCTCCTCGGCCGCCGACCTCCCCCGCTATCCTATTCATCATCCCCCTCCCCAGTCTCCCGGTAAAAGCCCGCGTCAGCACACTATGCTTCGATTCCTCCGACAACAACATCCGCCGGACGAAATCCTGCGCCCCTGACTCTTCACAGGCTAAAAATGCCGTACCCACCTGTACCCCATCGGCCCCCAGCGCCAGCGCGGCGGCGATTCCCTTCCCCGTGGCGATGCCCCCAGCCGCAATCACCGGCGTGCGAGCCCTGTCCTTTATCTGTTGCACCAGCACAAAAGTTCCAGCGAGAGAAGACTCGGCCGGAGCCAAAAACGAAGGCCGATGCCCCCCTGCCTCAGAGCCACTGGCGACGATCAGATCCACTCCCGCAGCCTCCAGCGCCAACGCCTCATCCGGTGTCGTAGCAGCCCCTGCTGTGACGATCCCCCTCTTCCTGCATTGTTCAAGAATATCCGCGCCCGGGATTCCAAAGACAAAGCTGAACACCGGCGGCCGGACATCCAGCACAGCCTGCACCTGGTCCTGAAATCCACTGGGCTGCGCCGCCGGCTTCTCCGGAAAATCCACCCCAACCTCCTCATAGTAAGCCTTAAATACTTCCTTCACCCTCTCGAACTCCTCATCGGTCACCCCACCCCGTGGGGTATCCGTATCCGAGACCCATAAGTTGATATTGTACGGCTTATCCGTCGCCTGTCGAAGTTCCGTATTCACCTGGACGATCGCCGATGGCGCCAGCGTATACGCTCCATAGCCGCCTACACCACCCAGGTTGCTCACCGCAGCAGCCAGCTTCACCGTGGACAGGTTGCCCCCAAAAGGGCCTTGAAGGATCGGATATCGTACACCCAGTAATTTTGCCGCCGGAGTATTGTACCACATTGGTTATACATTTTACTTATTTACCCTAACCCTCCACATCCGAGATCATTTTATTCACGATCACCCACTTGCCATTGAGCTTGTGAAAGCTAAGGAGCTCAAAATAATTAAAGTCATACATCTTCACCTGCACCTTTGCCACGGCTATCGAATTGATGATCTCGATGGACACGATCCCCGCTTTAAAGGGTTTGCCGGAGTCCTTCGGGCTCACCCGGTTCTTGACGCCGTCCAGGTATTGCGCCAGCGTTTTGTAATAGGGCTGGCCTTTCACGTCCCCAAACAATAGGGTGCCGTCATAGAAAGTGCTGCCCAGCAGGGCGGTATCGCCTGCATAGATGCCTTTAAAGTAGGCGTCGTTCAGGATCGCGGAGATGGCTGCGGAGTCTGCGCTGTAATTGTTCATTTTGGTTGTGTTTTTTGATGACGGCTGCTGTGCGGCGGCGGTCATGGTGACAAAAAGGAAGAGGAGACCCAGGGGATATTTCATATCAGTTTTTTTTGTCGGTTAAGACGCCGATGATGACTTACTTTTTATCGGCGGTGATGCCCTTTTTACGGAGTTCCGAAACCTGGTCCCCCGCCCAACCCCAGTCATCCAGGTCGATTTCCTGGATGACCACGTGGGTAAGTTTCGGGTCCTTGTTAAGCGTTTCCGTTATCAGCTCCGTGACGCCTTTGATAAGCGCGGCCTTCTGCTCGCGCGTGACACCTTCCCGGGTAATTTCAATTTTGACGTATGGCATGGTTGAGTGTTTAAGCTGTAACAAGGGCCTGCGCTGCTTTGGCAGTGAGGCGGATATTCAGCGTGAAGTCATTATAGATCAGCGTGTCGCCCAAACCCTTGAAGAAGTTGCCGCTACGGAACTTCATGCCGTAATTGGTCCGGTCGATCACTATTTTACCGGTAGCCTCTAAAATATCGCCAGCGACGCTGGGGATATCTGCGTCGAATTCTATCGGGTGCGTGATCCCTTTGATGGTCAGATTGCCTGCGACATGATAGCTCGTGTTCACCCGTTGCGATACGCTCGTGATCACCAGCGTGGCATTGGGATAGTTTTCTGTGGCAAAGAAATCCTCCGAAGCCAGGTGCCCGGCGAACTGCGCGTTGGTAGCGGCATCGGTGATGTCCAGGATCTTTATGGAGCCCGTGTCTATGGTGATATTGCCCCCGGTCAATTCCCCATCTGTGAAGATAAGCGTTCCATCGGTGATGTTGATGATGCCGTTATGTCGACTGGTTGTGTGACCTGCGTCACATTTTGCAGCAAAACCCTCGCCTGTCCCTAACTTCGCAGGATAAACATACCGCTATGGACAGCAGAAAGCTCCTTGATCTATTACACACAACCTACCCGGTTGTTCAAGGCCCCATGCTCGGCGTCACGACACCACAAATGGTAGCCGCAGTCTCCAACAACGGTGGCCTGGGCTCACTCCCCGTAGGCGGCCTCTCGCCGGAGGCGACCCGCGAGCTCATCCGCAAGACAAGGTCTCTTACAGCCGGGCCATACGCCGTAAACCTTTTCGCACACGAGACACCGGATAGGGTAGAGGAAAAAGCGCTGGAGCAGATGCAGGAATTCCTGGAGAGATACGCGCGTGAGAAAACCCTCCCCGAATTCATGCTGGCGGTGGAATCGGCAGGTATCGAAATTCCCGAATATACTTTTCAGAACAGCCTCACGGCCGGCATCCGGGCCCATGGGCAAAAGAACAACCTGCCGGATCAGGTCTCGCTCTGGTCCGGTCAGTCAGGAAACAGAGCCCGGAGAGCAAGTTCCGCCGTGATACTCGCAGGCCTGGTCAAAGACCTGCCCTGAAACCCCACCATCGCATGATAAAACGTTAAAAATATCCAATCTTTACCTTTACCTTCCCTGGGGGCCCGGCAATCGGGTAATTTTGTCCACTATGGAAAAGAAATTCTACAGACTGATCCTCATCCTGGTAACAGGCTGTCTGGCACTTACCGGCCGCGCCGCAAATAAGCTGGATACGGCCACATTCGCATCTGGCTGTTTCTGGTGTACCCAGACCTTGTTTCAGCAGCTTAAAGGAGTAAAAAAAGTCGTCGCCGGCTATACGGGCGGACACCTCGCCAGCCCGACCTACAGGCAGGTCTGTACCGGCGCCACCGGCCATGCGGAAGCTTGCAATATCATCTATGACCCCAGGCAGATCTCCTATGACGAGCTCCTCGCTGCCTTCTTCAAGGTCCACGATCCCACCCAGCTGAACCGGCAGGGCAACGATGTCGGAACCCAGTATCGCTCCGAGATCTTCTATCACAACGCGACGCAGAAAAAAAAGGCCGAATACTATATCGCCCGGCTCAACCAGGAAAAGGCCTATAAGGACCCCATCGTGACGGCAGTGGCCCCCTTCACCGTCTTCTACATGGCCGAAGCCGACGAGCAGGATTTCTACAACAAGAACCCCAGCCAGCATTACTGCCACTTCGTGATCCAGCCGGAAGTGGAAAAATTCAGAAAGGTATTCAAGGATAAGCTAAAACAATAACATGACCCGGATAGCGCTGCTCGCTTTTGTCTTGCTCTTCTCATTTTCCGGCTATGCCCAGCACCTGCAGGCCGATAACGCACATAAGAACAACCCCTATTACTCCACCACCGATACCAGCCGGCTAAAGGTCGGCAACGCGGAATGGAAGAAGATCCTGGCCCCCGACCTCTACGCCGTTTCGCGGGAACAGGCGACGGAGAAAGCCTTCACCGGTAAATATCTCAACAATTCCACCAAGGGAGTTTACTACTGCGCGGTATGCGGCAACAGGCTATTCCGTTCCGATGCGAAATTCGCAAGCACCTGCGGCTGGCCCAGCTTCTTCCAGCCGATCCGCAAAAACAGCGTGATCTACAAGACCGATAATTCCTACAACATGCAGCGGACGGAAGTCATCTGCGCAAGATGCGGCTCCCACCTCGGGCATATCTTCGATGATGGCCCTCCGCCGACCTACAAGCGGTTTTGCATGAACTCCGTTTCATTGGATTTTCAGCCGGACGCTCCCCGTAATCCCTAGTCGCCCGTGACTTTTCAGTCTTCTACAACCCTTTCGCCTTCCCGGGGTACCTCTTTCCGGTCAAATCTCATTCTTTTTCAACTCTTTACGCGTTTATTAAGAAAACTTTCCGATCTTGCTGCCATGTAGTTACAAAACTACATTTCGATCGTACTAATTCTATGTTGGCAGTAAAAAAGAAAGATACACCAGGTTCTATATAACGGTTGTTCATCGTATTTAAGAGTTGCGACAGGTTGTTTTAAGGGTCAAGGCCCAGCCTATTTTTAGGCTGGCCTTTTTTTTTACCAAACTAAAAAGGTCAGACCCTAACGGATCTGACCTTTGCAATTACCCTCGGGATAACTATTTCGTTTCTTCCGCCGCATGCTCATTCACGGAGCTCTCAGCCAATTGACTCAGGCTGGCGTCAGCTTGTTTTTCTTCCGCAAGCGTCGACTGAAGGATCTTCACCACCTCGGCATGACCAAGAGTATTCGCAACCCGGGCAAGAGCGCCGTACGTAGCGATCTCATAGTGCTCCACTTTTTGACCGGCCATAATAAGACCCGCATCGCGGGTGGCGGTCCCGTCTTCGGTATCGTCGATGATGCTTTCACCTTCTTTGGTAATACCTTCCATAGCCTCACATTTCTTGGACTCTGCCTTATAGCCCAGCAGATCGAAAACCTTGTCCAGCCGGGTGACGTGCTCTTTGGTAACGGTCAGATGCTCGCTGAAGGCATGTTTCAATTCTTCCCCACTGGCGGCTTTGATCATTTTGGGCAACGTTTTCACCAGGTGATTCTCAGCCCAATAGATATCTTTCAGCTCATCGTGGAAAAATTCCTCCAACCGGGAGTCGGTTGCATGTTCTTTGTGGGAAGTAGTGGATTTGGCGGTAGTCGTTTTATTGACGGTATGGCCGCCGTTGGCGTGTTTAGTAGACATAATTTTAAATGTTTTAATGATTTACTGTACACTTAAAATAATCATGCCACCGGCGAGATCTGTACCACTAGTCTTTTACCATCCGGCACCTCCATTTCCCACAAAGATCCGATATCCCGGAGCGCCACACTGGTGGTCTCCACCGTCAATCTTCCCTCGGCCGCCAGTTGGAACATTTCTGGGAGGATCTCGGCAAAAAGTGCCCGAACCTGGTCTTTTGTCCAGCTGCCGAGGCCAGAACCCGAAAGAACGAGGTCTGTACTCCGCAGATTTGCGGCGGAAAGCTGGATCAGGTCGCCCGTCATGCTCCCTACGGATACGAAACGCGTTCTCGGCGTGAAGGCGCCCTCACCCTTCAAGACGGCCAGGATCATCTCCGCCGTGGAACCCCATAGGTAGTCGATCACCACGTTTATAGGTGTAATCTCATGGATCCGGCTCAGCTCCCCGGCAAATTGTACATCGGAGCCACCAAGCTGAATCACCTCGTCCGCGCCCAGTTTCGTCACTGCCTTCAATGATGCAGAGTTTCTCCCGGTGGCGATTATCCGGCCGGCCCCATAGTGCCTTGCGATCTGGACCGCAACCCTTCCGGTAAAGCCCGTTGCGCCGTTTATCAGCACCGTATCCCCCGGCTCTATATTCGCCCGGAATCTAAGCGCCATCGCAGCCCCGATCACGGCATTCGGGAGCGCCGCGGCGGTGGCGTCATCCAGCCCCGGCGGCAAGGCCACGATCCTGTCCTTTTCGACGATAGCTTTCTCCGCCATCATCCCGCCGACGCCCAGGGCATAGACCCTCGTTCCGTCCGGTAGCAGACAGACCCCATCACCACCGACCACCTTCGCCTCATGCCTGGTGCCGGCGGTAGAATAATGCGTCCCTTTTGCGCGCCCCTTGTCAAAATGTTTTAAGGCCACGGCCTTCACGGAGACCAAAACCTCGTCCTCGCTCTGTGCAACGGGCTCCGGGAGATCCACGCACTGCGGCATTTCGTTTTTGCTATATAGCACTGCTGCTTTCATATAGTAAAGTTCGCAGCTCCCCGGCCAGGGGACGATAACATTTGTTATTAAATGTAAAGAGCCCTACTTTTTACGGCTTATCTTATTCTTTATCCGGCTGAGGTGCACGGACGTGATGCCCAGGTAGGAGGCGATGTAATGTTGAGGGACCCGCTTCACGATGTGCGGCCTTTCCTTCCTGAGGTTCAGGTAGCGTTCCAGCGGGGTATCCCTTATGCGGGAGAGGAATTCGTTCATATAATGGTGTTGCCGCTCAAAGGAAATATCTATCAGCGCCTTCAGGAAATCAGGGTTTTGATCCAGCTCCCTGAGCATCTCGTTGAATACCGTCTTTGGCAGGACATGTATGATGCTCGGCTCTATCGTCTCTATGGTGAAAATGCTGGGGATATCCTTTCTAAAGCTCTCCAGTGACGCCAGGCCCTCGTTCTCGAAGAAGAACTGCACGGTAGTATCCTTCCCGTTATTGTCGAAGCAGAGCCGAAGACAGCCTTGCTCTACGAAATAGTAATTCTGGGCTGTCTTACCCTCCTTTAGCAGGATGGTCCTGGCAGGATATTCTACGCGTTTTTGCAGCGCCATATATCTCTCCCAATAGGGATTGAGACTCGGGAACCGTTCTTTAAAAGAAAATAGCATGGCAAGGACAAATATACCGGTCTGGTGCCAGACTACGCGGCTACTTCCTGCCTGGCAATGAAAATATGGGTTGTGTTGCCAATTATATCCAGGGCCTTTTTAAACGCGGCCGGATAGATGGCAGGGGAGAGGAGCTGATCATTGCCCGCTTTGTAGCGTACAAGGAGGTAATTGTCCTTTTGTGCCGGGGCGGCGCAGATAGAGTCGACGGCAGAGAACAGTACCACCCGGTTTTTCGTCATAAAAGGGAGCAGACGATGGGTAGTGACCACAAACCTGTCCTCGAAGACGACTATCTTATCGATTTTGGCATCCATCATCGTCCGGACCAGGAAAAAGGACAGCCCGGAAGCCGTTAGCGGATAATCCCTTATATGGATCAGTAGGAAGGAGAGCAAGGCGGTGCAGGTAAGCAGGGAGAAAGTCATTACAAGCAGACCCGCCGTTGAATAGCCGGAATCGAATATCGTTTTCTCGCTTTTCAGGTTATTTGATTTGGCAAATAACGTAGAAAATGGTTGGGATGTTGTACGGACCGCCTATTTTTGGGGTAAAACCGGGGCTTTCAGTACATGACTATGACATACCAGGAACTTGTAAACGATCATGCCGGCTCGCTGATAGAGAAGCTGCTGACAGAAGTGATCACTAAGGACTATATCGAGATCCACTTCGAACTGGAGGATAACGGACAGTGGGCCGTCATAAAGAACCACATCTATGAGGAGGACAAGGAAATCGCCCTCCGCTTACTTTCGGCCGATACCTGGATATTGCAGTTCGGCTATTATGATGACGATGACGAATTCATCGAGCTTCTTCATCCGCTCAGTCAGGCAGAAAAGGACCTGATTCCCAAAGGCCTTCAGAAAGTCATGCTCCGTGTCCTGGTCAATGAAGAGGGGCTGCGGCTGCCCGGCAATTTCCTGTCGAGACAATAATATCATTTTCTGATCCCCGTAGTGCCTCCTTTTTCCAGGGAAATATCCACGGGCTTGTTTGTTTTCCAGTATCCACGGGTAAAATCAGGTATGGCAATGGGTTTGGATTCATTGGCCACTGACCACTCGCTTAGGGGCGCTACAGCGCTCAATGCCGCCGCATCATAGACATCCATATCCAGCGGCAGGCCATTACGTAAGCAATCGATAGTATGCCAATCCATAAGAAAATCCATGCCGCCGTGACCGCCAACCTGTTTGGCCATTTCGCCAATTTTCTTG
>JAMFRX010000159.1 GCA_026224995.1 Puia dinghuensis | reverse complement strand
TTCCGCTTAGTGCGATGGAGATCATATGCGCGTCGCCGGAGCGGTTCTCTATCGCGAATGTAATTGTACTGCAGGCAGTGTCGAAGCGCACGACGCTGTCCTTCGCCAGGCCGTCCTGCTGCAGCTCCAGGTCGAACTTGTTTTTGCCGTTACGATAATAGAGGCGGGCCCGGAGACCGTCGCGGGGGATCACGCTTATCCGGTCTTTTTCGGCAATGGATTTGCCGCCATAGGCCACGAGGCCGAATATCGGGTCATTGGTGACGATGGTCGCGGCACTTCGCGTGGCGCCGCCATAGCCCAGATCGACCTCGCCGTCGTAATACCAGGGGCCTCGTCCCTGCGGCTTGAGGATCCAGGTGTTGGTATACTGCTGGGATTCGAAGGCCCAGCCGGAAGCCCCGTCATTGTCTTTGCCGGGATACCAGTAGCCATAGTTACTGCCAGCCGTACCGGTATTCATGAGCGCAAAGGGTGCGAGATAGGATGCGTAACCCAGCCGGATATAGTCGGCGGGGTCGCTTGCAAAATGCAGGCCATAGTCCAGGACGGCCCAGCCCCCCATCTGCGTCATATAGGTCAGGGTGAAGTTGTCGCTGCGGCCGCGGTAGTCGCTGCCGAGATAATAATAGGCGGGTTCGATGGAGCCACGGAGGGCGATGTTGGCGGCCATCTGCCGGTCCATGAATCCTGCAGCGTCGGCCTTGTCTATGTGTGGGTGGGAATACCAGCGTTTCAGGTTCTTATCGAACCACAGGTTGCTGTCCGGCTGCATGAGGTGCTGCAGGGCGTATTTGGCGAGGGCGTGGCTCGACTCGAAGGCCGTGGCGTCTATCGCATATTCGCTGCGGAAAGGATAGGGGTCGTCGTACACGAAATATTTGACCTTCTTCTCCCACTCGCTTCGCAGGAACTGTGCATCGGCGGCGAAGCCTTCCCGTTCCAGATCGGCCATCAGCGGCAGCAGCACCAGCTCATTGTAGCAGCCCCATTTATAGGTCTCGTACCAGGGCAGGATCTCATAGGGGTAGCTGAAGTAAGCCCTGGCCGTTTCCTTCGCCCGGATAAGGTAGCCCTTTGCGTCCAGGTAATGTGTCATCCCCGGATAACGGCTGGCGATCTGGTACATATGGTAGTACAGCATCACGATATGGGGATAGTCATAAGAGCGCCAGGTGTGCATCTTAAACCGATTGGTGTCCTTTACATTCGCCTGGCGGGTGGCCGTATCCCGGTTGAAGTGCCAGCTGGGCGTGCCGTATACGCCATAGGGATAGGGCGTCTCCTTGTCGGTGCGCTGCAGCCCGCCCCAGACAAAATGCCGGAGGTAATATTCTACCGCGTCGATCTCATGCTGATTGGGGTAGTAAACATTCTTGGCGGCTACATAGGGGGCTTTATCCAGGGCCGGATCGTCGCAGGTGAGGACATAGCGTAATCGGCTGGTGTCGAAATAATCCGGGTTATCCGGCCCGCGGAGCACATGATGCTGCATGTCGTAGATGGAGAAGAGGCCGTCATACCATTTGGTGCTGTCCTTATGCTGCTGGCGGTCGACGATGAAGGCCGCCCGTTTCTTATACAACGTCTCCAGCGGCTCGGTGACGAAGAACTCCAGCCCGGTATGATAGTGATCGCCGTATTCGATGGCCAGTCGGTTTTCCCCCCTCCTGGAGAATTTGATCCTGTAGAGTTTCGTCCCCGGCTGGCGCTGCGGCAGCGGCTGCACGATCGTGCTGTTGGGGAATTCCGCGCGGATGGCCGTGATGGCCCGCTTGCTGCGAAGCGCGATGGTCGCATCGAGGTCGTCGGGGATCGTCATCCCGGGCATCACGCGAACGTCGATTCCGCCTTCTTCGACAATGCGGTCGCGGACGCCGGTATAGTCGTCCGCCCAGCGGAAGACGAAGCCATATTGTTTTTGCTGACCCGGCGCCAGGGTCAGGCTCGTGCGTGGCTGGCGCCAGCTGCCTCTCTTTTCGGCGTTGGCGGTATAGACGGAGTGGATGAAGGCCTGGAAGACACGGCCTTCGCCCGTAGAGAAGTATTCCAGCGACGTACCCGGCAGGGGCAGCATCACCAGGTAGGGGCCGACGCCCGTAGGCCGCTCCCAGAAGAGGAAGCTGTTGTTGCCAGAGATGAAGTGGTGCTTGACGACCCGCTGTTCGAAGATCTCTTTTGGGTTCTCGCCGCCGCCGCTGTTGTAGGCGAGGGGAAGGGCGAGGTCTTCGACGGTCAGGGGCTGGGCGCTGTTGTTCTTCAGGAGGATCGTCCAGACAAGGCGGGGGCCTTCGAGCGTCCAGGATTCCTGCAGGCGGAGGGCGTTCTTGTTATTATTGGCGGCTTTTTGCGACGTTGTGGTGTCGTCCTCATCGTCGATCTCCATGGCCGCAGTTCCCGTCTTCAGCGAGTCCAGCGAACCGTCCGCCCGGCGATAGCGGACGGTGACCTCGCCAAATCGCCTTCCTTTCCGGATATAGTTGGTCAGATAGCGGTCGTTCGTGCGCCAGATACCTGAAAGGCCGTAGCCATCCCGCTGCAAGGTGAACTGGTCGTTCTTCAAAACGGCAGGTTCATTCTGCGCATGCAGCAGGCTGCAACAGAGCAGCAGCGGTAAAATGCTTAATCTTTTATCCATACACTCGATACAGGAGGACCAGAAGGTTTGCGGCCGGACTCATCGGGCGATGCCGTCGTCGCCACCCGGTTCAGGCGGGCATAGTTGGGTATCGCCAGCAGGGGCGTGCCATCGGCCCAGGTCCCTTTGATGGTCATCACGCCGTGCAGGAGCTCCGGCTTCCATTCCAGGGTCAGCGGCCCGGAGCCGATCGCCTTGGTGATATCGGGCTGGTCGGCGGACTCGACATTGTAGAGAAGCGGTCCATAGCGCAGGGCCACGCGGCCGCTGTCGGCTTCCACCTTTGCGTCGGCGGTCACGCGCTGGATGGTCATGGGCAGCTCCAAATCGATCTTGTCGCCTTTCTTCCAGGTGCGGCGGATCACAGCATAGCCATGATCGATCACGGGTGTCACTGCTTTGCCGTTCACAGAAAGGGAGACGAGGCCGCTGACGCCCGGGCTGGGTGTATACAGCTCGCTGGTCTGGCGGTTGGGCACCCGGACATAGACCGTGAATGTCTTCGGTTCCGCGGGATTAACGGTCATGGCTACCTTCCCGTTCCAGGGGTAGTCCGTCTGCTGGACCATCTCCACTGCCGTGCCCGCCACCTTGTCGATCCGCATGGTGCTGCCGATGAACAGGTTTACATAGAGCCCGCTGTCGCCCCGCACATAGGTCCAGGTCGGCATCATCAGCAGGGTGCGGGGGATATTGCCGACGCAGCAGGGGCAGACATGCCAGGCATAACGGGGCTGGGCCGTCGTAAGCGCATTGGTATAGAGAAAGTCCTTGCCGTCGAGGGCCAGCGAGCCCAGCAGGGCATTGTAGATCGTCTCCTCGTAGAGGTCGGCATATTTGGCGTCGTGGTAGGCGAGGTTCATCTTATATTCGAAGAAGATGAGACCGCAGCTGGAGCAGGATTCGCAATAGGCGTTATTCCGCAGCGAGTAGTCGGGGCCGAAGCCTTCGGAAGTCTCGCCGCTGCCGATGCCGCCGGTGATATAGTATTTGCGGTTTACCATATTGTCCCAGAGGGACAGCACGGCGCTCTGGTAGTCCACGTCCTTGGTCTCCGCCGCCACGTCGGCCATGCCCGAATAGGTATAGGTAGCGCGGACGGCGTGGCCTACTGCTTCATACTGTTCCTGTACGGGGACATTGCTTTGATCGTATTCGCTGCCGCCCTTGCGGTTGTCGAGCAGGAACTTGGCGAGGCGGATATAGCTGTCGCCGCGGCCATGACCTTCCATATCGTTGACGAAACGCCCGAAGCGGACGAGGGCCTGTTCCATCTCCTGGTGTCCATCGAACCAGGCGATCTTGCCAGGGCCGATATTCGCGACCCAGCAGTCCGCAAGCTTCTTGGCGGCATTGTACAGCCGTTTGTCCTTTCCTTCGGTGAGCGTATAGTGGTTGATAGCCGATTCGATGAAGTAGCCCGAGACATAGCCTTCGTGGTTGCCGCGGCTTTCGGGTGACCACCGGTGATGCCAGCGGCTGGTGTCGCGGAGGGTATAAGCCGTCTGCAGGTAGCCGTCGGGCTCCTGGGCCGCGAGGATGATGGGGATCCAGCGTTCGAGGGTGGCCTTCATCTTCTCCTGGGCGGCGATGGTCTCCTGGTCGCCTTTGGGGTCTACCATGAGCGCTTCGCACATGGCTTCCACCGTCTGGTGTACCCAGGCGTTGGAGAAGACATAGCCCTTGTGCTTGCCATGAGGTTCGCCGCGAAGCGCCTTGGCGGCCTCGATGAAATTATCCAATCCCCCTTCGCCGGTGGTGAGGTCGGTGCGTTCGCACTGATCGATGCAATAGGGGATCCAGCTGACTATGATGGATTTGGCGCGATCGTTCCAGAGCCGGCTGTCGATGCTGTAGTGGGTGGTGTAGACCACATCCAGCCGTTTGGATGGGGGCGGGCTCACCACTTTCACCCTGACCATGCCGCTGCTGCGGAGCTCACCTTGCCAGGCCGTAAAGGTGAGGGTATATATCCCCGGAACGGAGAACGCGGCCTTCGCTTCCGCCTTGCCGGTGTTGTCGAAGGTTACGGCGCCCGGTCCGGCAGTCTTGGTCCATTCCATGCGCGTCAGGGGATGCACGGAACGGGTGTGCCCGTCAAGATAGGTCTTGCCGTCGAGCATCACGTCGCGGTCTGCGCCCGCGGCGACGAGCGGGGCGATAGGTTTGGAATGTTCCGATTCGTCTACTTTCCATTCGACGAGGGAAGCCATATAGCGGTCGGCGGAGTCCATCACGAGGCGGAGCCGGGTGGTCGTCACTTCGTCGAAAGAGGTAGGGTTATAGGCGTTGCTGGCCAGGCCCAGGCCATTGGCGTTATGAACGGGCTGAAAGGCGGCGCCGTCCCAGTATTCGAGATGATAGGCTTCGGGAAGGCGGACCGTATGGGTATAGTCCCACCAGAAGACCGATACCTGCCGGGTGGTCACAGGCTGTGGCCAGCTATATTCCACCCACTGGCTGCCCAGGCGGGGCAGGGGAGGCCGCCGGGTATTGCCTGGCGGGGTGGGGGTGAGCTCGTCGTTGAGTGTCGTGAGCACGGCGCCAGGCCGGGCCGAGCCGGTGGCGGTAGCGACGACAGCGAGGTTGCCGGATGCCGTTTGAGCGGCGGCGGGCAGGGCGATCGTGGCGGCGGCGGTGAGGGCCGTAATGGTCAGGAGGAGGCAACGCAGCTTCATGTGTAATAGGTTATGTACGCACTAAATGTAAGGCAGTATGATGGATTGGCCTCCTCGATATTTCACCTAAACCTACCCGATTTTCGCATGCGCTGACGTCATGGCCGGATATGTCTCTCTTTCGTCCTTTTGCTTCCGGCGCTTTCCCTTTATCTTCGGGTACAATCCTCGTAGTTATGACCAGTACCGGAAAGATCGTGTTCTTTGTCCCACCCGGCGTTCACATGCTGGATATGTCGGGCCCCAGTCAAGCCTTTTTAGCCGCAGGCAAGCTGCTGTCGGGCTATCCAATAGAATATTGTTCCTACCGCGAGGAGCTCGTCGATTCCAGCAGTCTCTGCCTGGGGCGGCTTGCGCACTATGATGAGGTAGAGCTAGCGCCAGGGACTATGTGTTCATCCCCGGCTACAAAAGCAGCTTTGTGCGGGCCAACAGCGATGCCGCCGAATGGGAAGGTGTCTATATTTGGCTCCGTCGCCAGGCCGAGGCTGGAGTAAAGCTCTGTTCTGTCTGCAGTGGCGCCTTCGTCCTGGCGAGGGCAGGCCTGCTGGACGGCAAGTCCTGCACGACGCACTGGAGCATGGTCACCTTGCTGCGATCCCTGTTTCCCGCTATCGACGTCAGGGATGACGTCCTGTTCATACAGCAGGGCAATATCTATACGAGCGCGGGCATCAGCTCCGGGATCGACCTGGTCCTGCACATCCTGGAAGCGGCCCATGGCCCGCTGCTGGCGCATAAGGTAGCCCGTGAGCTTGTCGTCTATATCCGGCGCAGCGACAAGCACTCCCAGGACAGCGTTTACCTCAGCTACCGCAACCACCTGCACCGGGGCATCCACGAGCTGCAGGACTGGCTGATCGAAAACCTGGATCAGAAGACTACGATCGACGAGCTGGCGGGGATGGTGAACATGAGCGCCCGCAACCTTACGCGGACCTTCAAGGGGCAGACGGGCGTTTCCATCAACGGCTATATAACCCTCCTGCGGCTGGAGCTGGCCGGCAATCTCCGGCATTCGCCCGGGATCACCATGCGGGAGATCGCCAGCCGTTGCGGCTTCGCCAATGAGAGGCAGCTGCAGCGCATCCTCAAGGATGAGGCGCCGGGGGCCGCGGTCAGGCGATGATAAGGGCTTCGTCGGCCGATGTTACCCGGTTGGCCCGCGTCATCGTGCTCAGGCAATGACGACGACCTCGTGGTCTACGATCCGGGGCACTTCAAAATGACACCAGCCGCCCGATAGCGTTCCCGGAATCGCTCCACCGGCCACGAGCAGGCGCAGGTGCTGGCCGCCGATACCCGCCTCCAGCTTCACTTTTACTTTCAAGGGTCCTATCGGGATCAGCTCGTCCAGCGGCTGCCGCCAGGTATTCTCATTGGTGAGGTTCACCAGGTGCAGCACGAGCCGGCCCGGCTGCCGGTAGAGATGCGTGTCCACCAGGCCCGCGCCTTCCACAGTCAGCGGGAAGCCGAAGCCTTTTTGTCCTGCCGCCCAGGCGACGAGATTGCGGAGCAGGTTGCCGTGGTCGGGCAGGTTGGAACGTCCATATTGGCGATCGATATCTGCAGGCAGGTAGGCGACGCGGCCGCCTTTTTGGCCTTCGCGGAGGATCAGCCCGGGTATATCGGTTTCGGGTATCCGCATCCATGCTTTCTCGGGTGGATATACAGGGAACTGCGGGATAAAGGTCATGGGCACCAGGGCGCCGGCGTCGACCCTAAGGGGCTCGAGCAGGCCGCCGAAGGGCAGGATGTCGGTCTCTTCGAAGCCGTCGAGCACGGGATGTCGTTTACCCGTCACCGCTGGCTCGTCGACCTTGTGTGGTCCGTCGACCTGTCGCCGCAACTGGGGGGTAAGCCGCAGATACGTATGCCAGGCCTCGCCGGCCAGCTTTTCCAGCGAAGGCTTTATGAACAGCGCCCGCGGCGCCGGCAGATGGGCGCCGAACAGGTCCGCCAGGACGAAGTCGGCACGGGCTTCGCCATCGCCGTCGAGAAGACCCGTATTACCCGTAGCGATGAGGCTTCCGCCCCGGGCGACGAAGCGCCGGATAGCCGCCGCCTGGGCATCGCTCAGCACCGCCAGGTCGGGCAGGATGAGCACGGCCAGGGTTTCGCCGTCACGGTCGATATCATCGGCATGCACGGGCAGATAGGGGATACGGGCACGGATAAGCGCCGAAGTGATGCCCCGCCAGGGCAGCTCCACCCGTTCTTCGGTATTCTCGCGTCCATAGAAGTCCATATTCTCCTGCGACCATACGACGCCGACCGTCGCGACGGGCCGGCGGTTGAGCAGGAAGGCCTCATTCGCGGTTTCCCAGGCATAAATTTCCTGTGGATTGTGATACATCCGCCGGTCTTCATGATAGGCGCCGACCATATGCCACCATAGCTGGATGCCGCCGGCAAGCGCTTCGACCATCCACATGCGGGCCTCGGGTTCCGGCTTGCTCGCCACGCGAAACCAGGGCTTATGCGCCTGGTACATCGCCATGCTTTCCGGGATGAGCTTCTCCCAGCCCAGGATGCCGTGGATCAGCTTCCCGGCTTCACCGTTGTGCTGAAACCCGCCGCTATCGGTACGGGCCTGGTCGTCGAGCATGATGATCTCCGCGCGTCGGGCTATCTCCCTGAAATCGCGGAAGCTCTTGCTCTGGCCGCTCACCGAACCGCTGTTCATGCCCGACCATATACAGTCGGGGCCGCCGGCCGCTTTGGTTACCTGGTTGTTGAGCTCCCATAGCTCCAGGCGCCGGCGGTAGTTCCATCGAACCCAGGCCTTATAGGCCTTATCGTCCCAGGATACGGCCGTAGGAAGATCGTATCCGCTGCTATCCTTAAAGCCCTTGCGGCAATAGCCGCAATAGCACACCGAGTCGCGCCCCAGGCCGCTCCAGCTGTTGTCCGTAAAGCCCTCCGGGTGATAATCTGAAGCGATCTCCCGGAGGATAGCGGGCAGGTGTTCGCTATAGTAAGGGCTGTTGACGCAGGCGATATACAGGTCTGCGGCCTTATAGGGTTTGCCGTTCGCATCGATCGCAAACCAGTCTGGATGGGCCTTGTAAAATTCCTCATGTGCCCGGTTGGAGTCCATCCGCGCGAATACCGCCAGACCGTCTTCGTGCGCTGCCCGGCAGAGATCGCCGAAGAGGTCGCCTTCCCCCAGATATTCGGCCTTTCGATGCAGGGGGATCTTCGTAGGGTAGTAGGCGACGATGCCGCCGGCATTGGCGATGATGCCGCGGGTGCCCGTGAGCCGCCAATAGCTGCGCCACCAGGAGATATCATATTGCTGGGGGTCTTTCTCGGTGATGTTCACCTGTCCCCAGCGGGTGACGGTACGGTACCAGGGGAGAGCAGCTGCCCCGGCAACTGCCGGCGCGTCGTTAACGGCAGTTGAAGCCCCGGCCCCAGCGCCCAAAGCAATGCCAGGCAGTCCATTTGTCGTCAGCACCCAGGCGGCGGCGGCCGTCTTCTTCAAAAATTCGCGGCGATCGTCCATAAGAATAGTTGATTTTGTGAAGATACCACGGGATGACTATATTCACATCCTCTAAAAAACATTCGGCTATGAAACTGGGTTTTATCGGTATCGGCAAGATCGCCAGCGCGGTGGTACAAGGATTATGCACATCGTCCATCGGCGGGCTGGAGATCTTTCTCTCGCCGCGGAATGCGGACCTGTCGGCAAAGCTGGCGGACAGCTATGCCCAGGTCACCCGGCTTCAGAGCAACCAGGAAGTGCTGGACCGCAGCGAGATCGTGATCCTTGCCGTCCGGCCGGCAGCGGCGGCAGAAGTGCTGGGAGCGCTGCGTTTCCGCGAAGACCATACCGTCGTCTCGCTGATCGCCCTGCTGAAATATGCCGACCTGCAGGCCTTGGCCAAACCGGCAGCCCGGGTATGCCGGGCGATCCCCCTGCCTACCGTCGTGCAGCATAACTGTCCCATCCCTTTG
Organism: Puia dinghuensis; assembly: GCA_026224995.1. Lineage (GTDB taxonomy): Bacteria > Bacteroidota > Bacteroidia > Chitinophagales > Chitinophagaceae > Puia > Puia dinghuensis_A. Next base: position 2,228 of record JAMFRX010000159.1, on the reverse strand, counting down.
TTCCGGGCGAGCGACGAGGTCGTCCGGCTCTTCGCCCATCTCGGCGAGCCCTTGCCCGTACACGACGAAGGACAGCTGCATGCCATCTGGACGCTCACGGGCCTCATTACGCCCTTTTATGAGCTGCTTGGTCAGCTGGCGAACTGGACGATACAGCATGGCGTGGACCCGGCTATCGCCAACGTATATACGTCGGATCTCTTCCAGTCCTTGTCATTCATGGCGCAGCAGTCCGATCCCATCGATTTTGGCGAGCTCGCCGGCCATGCCGCCACCCCCAATGGCATGAATGAGCAGGCGGGCCTGGAGATCCGGGAAGCCGGCGCACACCAGGCCTGGCTAACGGCGGCGGATAAGCTGCTTCTACGTTTTTAGGACAGTCAGTGTATCGAAACCGGACAGTCGGCCACTGCGGCCAAACCACAACTAATTGATTAGGAGTTTGGGGCAAATCCGGCATCTTTCTGGTGGGAGAATTGGCAATCAACGCTTTCCCATGCTCAAGAACTACTTCAAGACCGCCTGGCGCAACCTGTGGAAGAACAAGGTCTATTCCACGATCAACCTCATGGGTCTGGCCATCGGGATGGCCGCCTCCATCGTGATCCTGCTCTTCGTGTTCTACGAACGGAGCTTCGACAGCATGCATACCAGGAACATCTACCGGCTCAACGAGGTGCAGAAATTCCCGGGCATGGTAGCCTCGCAGAAAGTAGGGCTCACCATGTTCCCCATGGGGGAGACGATGAAGAACGAGTTCCCGGAGATCCTGAACTATACGCATATCCGGTGGAACGACAAATACCAGGTCACCTACGGAGAAAAACGGCTGTTCCTTCCCGAGCTATTTTCGGTGGACACCAGCTTCCTGCATATGTTCGATTTTCCGCTGATGAAGGGCGACAGGGCGACGGCGCTCTTAAAGCCGAATAGTGTCGTGCTGACAGAAGCTACGGCCCACAAGCTTTTCGGGGACCAGGACCCCATGGGCAAGACGATCGCGCACTATGCAACGGATACGGTGCTCTTCAAGGTAACCGGCGTATTGGCTGATGTGCCGGAGAATTCTCAGTTTAAATTCGACGCGTTATGCTCCTTCAACACCTTTATCAAGCCGCAATGGAATAACCAGTGGGGCGGCAACTGGTTGAACACTTATTTCGAACTGGCGCCGCATACCGATGTGGCTGCCATGGAAAAGAAATTCCCAGCCTACCTGAAGAAGCATCTCAACGGAGACGGCTACAAATACTATGAAATGTTCCTGCTTCCGCTGAAGGCGGTACATGCGCATTCCGCAGACATCGGGCTTGACTATGTGAATAACGAAAAGTTCGATGGGAATTATACCAATATCTTTTCCGTCATCGCGCTTATCGTGCTGCTGATCGCGTGTATCAACTTTATGAACCTGTCTACGGCGCGGTCTGCCGAGCGGGCGAAGGAGGTGGGCATCCGCAAGTCTATCGGCGCCCTTCGGTCGCAGCTGAGTGTGCAGTTCCTGAGCGAGACCGTGCTGCTGGCCTTGTTGGCGTTGGTGGTGGCGGCGATCCTATTGCTGCCGGCCCTGCTGTATGTAAGAGCGCTGAGCGGGCGTCACCTGGAGATCGTGCTGTGGCAGCATAGCTGGATACCGGTAGTGCTGGTCGTGGGGACGATCGTCGTGGGACTTGTTTCGGGTCTTTATCCGGCCGCGTATCTGTCCTCTTTTCAACCGGTGAAAGTCCTGAAGGGCCTGCCTCAGCTGGGGAAAAATAAGGGGCTGCTGCGCAATGTCCTGGTCGTCGGGCAATTCGCGAGTGCGATCTTCCTGATCATCAGCACCATTTTTGTGCTGCGGCAGCTCAGCTTTATGCGGTACAAGGATCCTGGTTTTGAACGGGATCAGGTGGTGAACATCTCGCTTGACCGGGTTACTTCGGGCAAATATGATGTGCTGAAGCAGGAGCTGCTAAAAAGCGCCGATATATCGGGGGTCACTGGGGCGCAGGACATATTGGGGAGTCATCTGGACCAATCCGGAGTGGGCTTTATGGGCAGCGGTCCGGTACGCAATCTAAGCACCACGAGGCTCATTGTAGACCCTGACTATCTGCGGCTCTACAAGATCAAATTGGTGGCGGGACGTGATTTCTCGCCTGGCATGCGGGATAGCGGGAGTGGAAGGGAGTACATCGTCAATGAGGCGTTGGCGGATGAGCTGCTCAAGGATGAGAAGGGAAAATCGA
>JAMFRX010000158.1 GCA_026224995.1 Puia dinghuensis | reverse complement strand
GGACCGGTTCTCCCTGCCCCTGGGTATCGCCTTCAGCTGTTACCTGGCCCTCTACCTGCTCCTGGCCGACCTCTTCTGGCAGGTGCACCACGAACCCTTTATCCTCTACCTGCTTCTGAGCTTTGCCTTCCTCACCAACCGGCCAGCGCAGTTTTACCGCATCCTGCAGGGATGCCGCTATTATTTCCTCTACATCTTCGTCTCCGCCGCGCTCTGGAAGCTCTTGCGGGGCGCCCCTTTTAGCGGACAGGAGATGAGCCGTATCCTGCTGCTGCACCACAGCGACCTGCTCAGCGGCGATTGTTCCGGCCTCGCCTGCCGGGCCTACTCCTGGCTGATCGATCACCCCGGTCCCGCCCAGCTGCTCTACCTGGGCGGCGTCGTGCTGGAAGCGGCCTTCGTCGTCGGCTTCTTCACCCGTCGCTATGACCGCTGGCTCCTGCTGCTGGCCATCGTCTTCGTGATCGCCGACCTGCTGGTAATGCGCATTCCCTACTGGACCCTGCTGCTGGGCGGCGTGACCTTGTGGCTGGATACCCGCCACCGGGAGCGGGCGATGGTCATCTACGAGACCACCCATCACGAGAACCTGCCGGCCCTGCTGGACCTCAGCGAAGCCCGCTTCGGCCGCGTCATCGTCTTCCTGAAGGAAATCTCCTGGCACAACCTCTCCGGCAAGGAGAGTCCGGCCCTGCGCTGGCCGGCCACGGCCTTCGTCGTACAGCCTGCCGATTGCTCCAACCGGGCCTTCATCCGGCGGCTATTCGCCTTGCTGAAAGAATGCCGGTACAGCCACCTGCACCTCGGCACCCTTGACAACAATCTGCTTTATTTCTCCTGGCGGCTATCCATCGCCGGTAATATCCGCGTCACCCTTACCATCCATGAGGTCAATGCCTGGTTCTCCTATCCGCTGCGATCCCTCCGCGACTGCTCCGAATCCCTGGCCAAGCTGCTGCTGCACCGGCAGATAAGGCATTACAGCTTCTTCCTCCCTGCCATGGCGGAGACCTTCCGGCGGCGGATGCCGCATGCCGGCGTGGAGTTCATTCCGTCGAGGTTCTATCAGCCTGCACAGGCCCCTGGATGGCCTGTTCAGCCGCCCACCCCGGCCGACAACTTTTTCACCATCGTCATCCCTGGTTCTGTCGAACCCAACCGGCGGGACTATGGGTTCGTAGCCGACTTCTTCCGCAGCTGGCTTTCCCGCCATGCCCAGGCGCCACCCGATGGCCCGGCGGCCACCCCGGCTTCCCGCCCCATCCGCCTGGTGATCCTCGGCAACAGCGACTCCCCCTACGGCGCCGCCATCCTCGCCCAGCTGACCACCCTGGAATCCGCCCGCTTCCAGGTGCGATCCTTTACCAATGGCTATATCCCCGAAACCCAATACGAGCAGGAGCTCTCGGCCGCCGATCTCCTCTGGAGCCCTCTGCAGCTGCAGAAAAAAGGCAGCCGCAACAACCCCGAGACCTACGGCCACACGACGGCCAGCGGTCTCACGGCCGACCTCCTCCTTAACAACACCCCGGCGCTCGTACCCGCAGGCCTCACGCTCCCCGCCCCCTTTCAGCCGGCGCTCCTGCCCTATTCCTCCGCCGAAGACCTCGGCGGCCTGCTGGACAGACTGCTGACGGAAACCCACTGGCTTCCACAACTACGGGAGGATATCCACACGGCGTTTACCTATTTTACAAAAGAGAATTTCTATCCCGCCTTCGATCTGCTAACGGGCACGAAAGAGAAAGGAGAACCAGGGTGAGCAGATCCCATACATGCGGTACACCATAACGGCGAGCAACAGGTTATATCCCGCGCTGCTGATCAGGATGGCGAGCGCCCCGCCGCTGATGCCGGAAATGGGTATGAGCAGCCGGCTCGTCATCGCCAGGAGGAGGACATACACGAGCAATCCAACCGCCGAATAGCGTTCCCTGCCCTGCATCATGAGAATGGTATTGGTTGGACCGAAAACGCAAAAAAGGAATTGCGCAAGACTGATATAGATCAGCGCGGTATACCCCGTGCCGAAAGCCGGTCCGAAGAGCTTCAGCAGGAACGGGCCGGCGAAGATATTCAGCAGTAGCAGGGGCAGAGCGAGCAGGGTCATGAGCTTGTTGCTCTCTCTAAAAAGCGAACGTGTGTAGTCACGCTCGTTCATATCGTGCCTCGCGAACAGCTGCGGCAATACCGTATGCATCAGGAAAAAAGGGAAGATCAGCAGATCGGCAAACCGGTAGCTGATGTTAAAGACGCCGATATCGCTTTGCAAGGTAAAAAGCGGCAGGATAAGCATCGTTATCTTAGTGCTCAGCAAGTTAAGCAGGCTGATCGCAAAAAAATAAAAGGTCTTTCCGCCTAGCCTTTCCTTCGGCGCCGCCGCTTCGGCTTCCAGGGTATAGCTGCCGATCCGCCGGAAGACGAGCAGCAGGATGAGCGCACCGCAGATGCCCGACACGATGGTTCCCAGGATCACCAGATTACGGCTGTCGAAGGTCTTCGACAATACCGTAAACAGTCCGGTGAATAGGATCAGCAGCAGGGGCCGGGCGAGCTTTTCCACCACCTGGCTCAGGCGCACCTTGTTCAGCGCCTGCAGGATCATCTGGTTAAGGCTCAGGCAGGCGGAGAAATAAACGGCGCCTGCGGCGATGACGAACAGCTGCCGGTGCTCACTTAACGATCGGATGGGAAAAACGAAGATCAGGGTAAGAAAGCCGCCGCAGATCACCAGGGTGCTGAGGAAGATCCAGCCATTTGCCCGCTCCACCAGTCCCACCAGCTGCCGATGACGGCCCGCGCCTAGATACTTTGGCAACTGGGCCAGCACGAGATCGTCGCGGCCGCCCATGACGAGGACAGCCAGGATGCTCACCCAGTTGAATACATGTACATAGTTGCCGTAAGCCTGTGGGTTGGAAGAACGCACCAGCCACCAGTTGGCGCCAAAGACCAGCGCCACCGAAAAGCCCTGGATCAGGAAGGAGTGTAACGTTCCCCGGATGATCCGCCGGCGATCGGTCGCCGTAACGCCATCTTCCAGGAAGCGGGACACCAGCCTCATTTCAATGCGCGGATGATAGAAACAAACTCCGTGGCAACCAGCGAGGCGCCGCCCACCAGCCCGCCATCAACATCGGCGGAGTGGAACAGTTCCTTGGCATTGGCCGCCTTCACGCTGCCACCGTAGAGGATAGGAATATGGTCGGCCAAAGCCTGGTTGTATTTAGCGGCAAAGAGTCGCCGGATATGCGCATGCATCTCCTGGGCCTGCGCCACCGAAGCCGTTTTTCCCGTGCCGATGGCCCAGATGGGCTCATAGGCGATCACGAGCTTCCTGATATGCTCTTCGGAGAAATGAAAAAGCGATTCCATCAGCTGCGTCTCCACATATCCCTCCTGTGCGCCCACTTCCCGGATGCTCAGCGTCTCGCCGCAGCAGAAGATGGGGGTGATCCCGTTCTCCAGACAAAGGGTGACCTTATGCGATAAAGACAGGTTGCGTTCAGAGAAATACTCCCTTCTTTCACTGTGGCCCAGTACACAATAGTGAACGCCTATGGATTTGAGCATCTCCGCCGCTACCTCGCCGGTATAGGCGCCGGACTTCTGATCGGAACAGTTCTGCGCGGCGGCGGCCCAGTTCTTCTTGCCGGCCAGCTTCTGCGCAGCCATCACCAAATAGGGAAAGGGTACGGCGAAAACGGCCTTCTGATGCGCCGCCAGGTCGATGTCT
>JAMFRX010000157.1 GCA_026224995.1 Puia dinghuensis | reverse complement strand
CGCGGTGGCCATCCACGCACCGGCCCACCTATTTCTTCCTCGGCTTCTCCGGCCGGTCGCCTTCCAGCGTCAGCAAACACGCCTTGGCCTTGAGCCCGCCCGCATATCCGGTAAGGCCACCCGTCGACCCGATCACGCGATGGCAGGCAGCGATGATAGAAATGGGATTCCGGGCATTAGCAGCGCCCACCGCCCTGGACAGCTTCGGATTGCCCAATCTCGTAGCAAGCTGCCCATACGTCACGGTCTCCCCAAAAGGTATAGCCAGCAGCTCCCGCCAAACCCTCTTCTGAAATGCCGTCCCAACCGGGTCCAGCGGAACGCTGAACTGCCTGAGCTCCCCGTCAAAATAAGCCCTCAGCTGCCGTTCCGTCTCCACCAATATGGGGTGATCCTTATCCTCTCTGGCCGGCAACGGCCGCACCCGCTTGGGATCGTCCTTCTCCCAAACGATAGCCGCCAGCCCCTTGTCGCTCGCCACAAGCCGCAGTTCGCCTACGGGCGAAGGCATGTTCTTGAAATAATAGTTCATGATCTGACAAAAGTACCAATCTTGGTGAACGAATGAAACCCGCTTCTTGCGGTTAAGAGCTGATAAAGCCTGAATATTCCCTACTTTCGACCGAACAAATTACCGGATGACCCAGGAGATCGCCATCGACGAATTGCAAAAAATACCGGATCGCATCCCGGTGGCGGATACACGTACCCCAGCGGAATTCACCCGGGGACATATTCCCGGGGCCTTCAATCTTCCCCTCTTCAGCAACGAAGAACGCGTCCGGGTGGGGACTACCTACAAGCAGCAGGGCCGGGAAGCCGCCATCCTCTTAGGCTTCGACCTGACCGGCGCCAAATGGTCCGGATTCATCCGCACCGCCCTGGAGCTCGCGCCGGAAAAGCGGATCGCAGTGCATTGCTGGCGAGGCGGCATGCGCAGCGCGGCGATGGCCTGGGCGCTCGGCCTTTATGGTTTCGACGTATACCAGGTAAAAGGTGGCTACAAGAGCTACCGGCAATGGGTATTCCGGCAGCTGAAAAAGCCATACTCGCTTTTGGTGATTGGCGGCAACACCGGTTCAGGAAAGACAAAGCTGCTGCATGAGCTCTCGACCAAGGGTGGGCAGGTCGTCGACCTGGAAGACCTCGCTCAACACCAGGGCTCTTCCTATGGCTCCCTCAACCGCCTGGTACAGCCTTCGCAGGAGCAGTTTGAAAATGACCTGGCCACCCGGTTATCCAGGCTAGACCCAAACCGAAATATCTGGATCGAAGACGAAAGCCGAAACGTCGGCAGATGCCTGCTGCCGCAACCGCTCTGGCAGCAGATGCAGGAAGCCATCCTCTTCGACCTCCATGTTCCCCTGGACCAGCGGGTCGATGCCCTGGTAAATGAATATGGCGCATTGGATAAAGAATTTCTGGTGGAGTGCACCGATCGTATCCGCAAGCGGCTCGGTCTGGAGCAGGCCAAACAGGCGGTCCAGGCAATCCGGGAGGGACGGATGGCTGACTTCATCCGGATCGCATTGGTATATTATGACAAAACTTATCGAAAGCTGCTGGACAGCCGGAGCGCCACCAGGATCTTCCCCATTGATCTGACCACCACGGAGGCGGACCTCAATGCCGGGTTACTCATAAAGACCGCTCAATCCATTGTCGAAAGGATCGACACAACAAATGCCTGAATCATGGACTACTCTGCAATAAAGTTGACCCAATATTCTCATGGCGCTGGCTGTGGCTGCAAGATCAGCCCCGCTATCCTGGATACGATCCTGCACAGCGGCTTTACCGCTCCCGCAGACCCGCGGCTGCTGGTGGGCAACGACAAACGCGATGATGCCGCCGTATGGGACTTGGGTGACGGCAAGGCCCTGATCTCTACCACGGATTTTTTCATGCCCATCGTGGACGACGCCTTTGACTTCGGCCGCATCGCCTCAGCCAATGCGATCAGCGATGTATATGCCATGGGTGGCAAGCCCATATTAGCGATTGCCATCTTAGGCTGGCCGGTGGACAAGCTGCCGCCGGAAGTGGCGCAGCGGGTCCTGGATGGCGCGAGGGCAATTTGCGCGGAGGCCGGCATCACCCTGGCAGGAGGTCATAGCATCGACTGCCCCGAGCCGGTATTCGGCCTGGCCGTCAACGGAATGGTCTCCCACGCCCACCTGAAACGCAATTCCACGGCTACCGAAGGTTGCCGCCTCTATCTGACGAAAGCGCTGGGAGTAGGGGTGCTGTCTACGGCGCAAAAAAGAGGATTGCTCTCCCAGGTCGATGCGGCAATTGCCCTGCAAAGCATGGTAACCCTTAATAAATTGGGCGAGACATTCGGCCGGCTGAAAATGGTTACGGCCATGACGGATACCACCGGCTTCGGCCTGCTGGGCCACCTGGCGGAGATGTGCGAAGGCAGCGGACTGTCGGCGACCATCGAGTTCAACAAAGTGCCGGTGATCGCCTCCCTGCCTGGCTACCTGGAACAGGGCTGTATCCCCGGCGGTACGCATCGTAATTGGGCGAGCTACGGCCACAAGGTTCGCGTAACGACAGAAGAACAGAAATACATCCTCGCCGACCCTCAGACCAGCGGCGGCCTGTTGGTAGCGGTCTCCGCCGGCGACGCACCGGCATTCCAGGCGCTTCTACAACAGGAAGGCCTGCCCGAAGCCTGCTGCCGCTCCTTCGGCTGGCTAAAAGCGAAAGCGCCAGACGATGGGCCCATAATCCACGTGGTTGAATAACAGCTCATGGCAGCCGCAGGCTCTTTACCGGACTAGTTAACGCAGCCTTTACCGATTGAAAGCTTACCGACAGGAAAGCCAGCGCGAGGACACAGATCCCCGTCGTAAGGAATACGCCGATACCCAGGTCTATGCGATACGCGAATCCATGCAGCCAGCGGGTCATCACCCACCACGACAGCGGAAAGGCTATAAGCAGGGAGACGCCTACCAGCGCCAGCAGATCTTTAGATAACAGCAATACGATCCCATTCACAGTTGCCCCAACCACCTTCCTGATGCCGATCTCCCGTTGCCTCTGCTGCGCCGTGAAAGCCGCCAGCCCAAAAAGTCCCAGGCAGGAAATGATGATGGCGAAGCCGGCAAAATATTTCGACAGGACCGCAACCCTTCTTTCGGCCGAATACAGCGCCTGGTAATCCTCATCCAGGAACCGGTATTCGAATACCCCTTCCCCATTATAATCCTTGTAGAGGGTCGCCAGCCCGCCGATCGTCTCCGCTTCCTTTCCCGCCTGTATCCTGACCATGATCTTCGACGCCCCCTGGTTGACGGCGAGATCCAGGAAGCAGGGCTTTATATTGTCGTGCAGGCTCTGAAAGTTGAAATCCTTTACCACCCCAACTATCGTCCTGTCGCTGCCCCAGAGGTGCACGACTTTCCCTATCGGGTCTTTCAGGCCCATGGTCTCGATAGCCTTTTCGTTGAAGATGATATTCGCTTTCTCATTACCAAAGCTCCGCAAATACGCTCTCCCTTCCTTTAGTGTGATGCCGGCCGTCTCGATAAAGTCGTATCCCACATCCAGGTCCGTAAAATCTATGCGGGTATTAGGGTCCTTCCCCGGCCAGGTTATATCGTAAGTGCCCCCGTCCCTGTTGGTGATGTTGTGCCGGAAATTGCTGGCGTCGATGACCCCGGGGATGCTTTTCACCCGGTGGAGGAAATTTTGGAGCCCGGTCTCAAATTTGCCCCCCGGCGCATAATCCTCCTTGTTATCGGATACCAGCCCGCCACGTTCGAAGTACAGGATATTGTCTCTGTTGTAACCCAGGTTCTTTGTTTCTACCAGCCGCATTTGCCGGTAGATCACCAGCACAGACAAGATAAAGATAGCCGATAGCGTGAACTGAAAGACGACCAACCCCTTCCTAATGCTCCTCCTCGTTCCCAGCCCCCGGCTATCTCTCAGGACAACGGCCGGTCTGAACCCGGAAAGATACAATGCCGGATAGCTGCCGGACAAAATACCCGTGATCACGGTGATCGCCACGACGGCAAGCACAAACCCTGTTGTGAGCCGCAGGCTCAGCGCTTTGCCCGTAATCCCGTTGAACTGGGGCAGCAGCAGATATGCCAGGCCTATGGCGATGAACAATGCAAGGAACGAAAGGATCAGCGACTCTCCCATATATTCAAGGATCAGCGAGAGCCTGGCCGCGCCCATCACCTTTTTTATGCCCGTCTGCTTGATCCGTCCTGCTGCCTTGGCAGTGCTCAGGTTCATAAAATTTATGCAGGCTATGATCAGGATGAATGCGGCGATCAACGAGAACATCCGTACATATTCTATCCTCCCGCCGACGGGTACCCCATTCCCATAACGACCATGCAAATAACGATCTGAATACTTCTGCGCCCAGAGCGTAGTGCCGGATCTTTCCACTTTCGCCTTTATCAGGCCGGCGATCTTATTGTTGAAGCTACCGATGCTGGCATCTTTTTTCAGCAGGATATAGGTGCTCGGGTCATTGTTGCTCCAATTCGCGAGCTTTGGATTTTTCTCGAGGAAGAGGGCATAGTTGAAGACAATATCAAACTGCGCCGTCGAATTGGCCGGCGGCCTTTCAAAGACGCCGGAAATGCGATAAACGCCGCTATAGTCCTTTTGGTTCCACTCTATGTTTTTCCCCACGGCATTCTCCGTCGAATGAAAGAGCTTCAGCGCCAGCTCCGCCGAAATGACGATGGCCTCTTTGTCCTGAAGAACCCGATCCTTATCACCCGCGATAAGCCGGTAAGAGAACAGGTTGAAAAAATCCTGACCGGCAAACGCTGAATTCGCCGTGATCCGCCGGTCCTCATGACTGATAGTACCTTTTTTATCGAACCACGATACGGGGATCACGGCCGTGGCATACTCGACTTCCGGCATCTCCTTCGCCAGGGTCTCGGCCAGCAATCCCGGCGTCCGCTCGTCGGTGGTTATCCCAGTAGGGGAGGGGGAATTCTTCAGCACCTGGAAAAGGCGGCTATCGTGTTCATTAAAGGTATCTATATGCCTTTCGTCATTTACCCATAAATAGATGAGTATGGTGCAGGCCAGTCCCGTGGAAAGGCCTAACAGG
>JAMFRX010000156.1 GCA_026224995.1 Puia dinghuensis | reverse complement strand
TTTTCTTCATCTTCCTTTGATCCGGGCCGGTAGGAATCGCCCTTGCCGATGGCAAAGGCGGGCACTCGCTTGACGGCGTTGTTTGCGGCGATGCAATCATTAAGTCCGTCAAGCATGACAACCATATCGGGCTTTTGCCCCCGGAAGATCCTGTCTGTCAGCAAGATGAGCTCCTGATAGCTGTAATAAAAGGGCATTCCCAGGTTGAGTACGCGAATGGGCCGACCGCCGGGATGCGTCTTTCGGTAAGCCCGGACAAAAGCAGCGGGGATCGTTTCTGCGTCGGCGACGCTAAATCCGTACATGGTGGAGCCACCGAGGAACCAGATGGTGAAAGGGTCGTTTGCAAGCGAGTCGGACCGGTCGGGGATGGATCGGCGGATATGATTGGCGACATTTATATACCGGCCCTCGAAATCCCGGAAGGCGAATTCCACCCAGGGTTTGTAGACAGCATTGTTTGCCTCTTCCTGCTCCCTGCTGATCCCGATGCTTTCGGCTTTGGGAAATCCGGGGCGGAGCAATTCCTGGGCCTCTTCGCTCCGCTTCTCCAGGGTATCGGATGTGGTAATCGCCCGGGCTTTTTGTTTGACATCCTTTAATACCTGAATAAAAGCGATGGGATGACGGGAAAGATATTGATAGTAATACGCCCTTGAGAACAGCTCAAAGATCACCAGCAGCAAAATGATCGTGATGCTATAATACAACAACCTTTTGGAAAACGGTACTGGGCTGCCCGGCATATGTCTAAAATTAGCGTATTTGGCTAAAACTCCGCGGTCTTGGGTGCACGCGGGAAAGCGATCACGTCCCTGATATTCGTCATACCGGTGACGAAAAGCATGAGCCGTTCGAATCCCAACCCGAATCCCGCATGCGGCACGCTTCCAAAACGGCGCGTATCGAGGTACCACCACATCTCTTCAGTCGGGATATGCATCTCCTTCATCCGTTCTTCGAGCTTGTCCAGCCTTTCTTCGCGCTGCGAGCCGCCGACCAGCTCCCCGATGCCGGGGACGAGGATATCCATGGCGGCCACGGTCTTCCCGTCGTCATTGCGGCGCATGTAAAAAGCCTTGATAGCGGTGGGATAGCCGGTGACGATCACGGGCTTTTTAAAATGCTTTTCCACCAGGTAGCGTTCATGCTCGCTCTGCATATCGATGCCCCATTTCACTTCGTACTGGAATTTCTTCTTTTTGTAGGCGGGGGATTGCAGGAGGATCTCGATGGCCTGGGTATAGGTGATGCGCTCGAACTGGCTGTTGAGGACGAGCTCCAGCTTTTCGATGAGGCCCAGCTCGCTCCGTTCCGCCTGCGGCTTCTGTTTTTCCTCCTCTGCCAGGCGTTGCGCGAGGAAGTCCAGGTCTTCGCGGTTGTTTTCCATGACATAGCCGATGAGATAGCGGATGAACCCCTCTGCCAGATCCATATTGTCTTCCAGGTCGTAGAAGGCCATTTCCGGCTCGACCATCCAGAACTCGGCGAGGTGACGCGCCGTATTGGAGTTCTCAGCCCGGAAAGTAGGCCCGAAGGTATAGATATCGCTGAAGGCCATGGCGCCCAGCTCGCCTTCCAGCTGACCGCTTACCGTGAGGTTGGTGGCACGGCCGAAGAAGTCCTCGCCGAAGTCGACCGAGCCATCTTCTTTGCGGGGCGTGTTCTCGAAAGGCAAGGTGCTTACCCGGAACATCTCACCCGCGCCCTCGGCATCCGAAGCGGTGATGATGGGCGTATGGAGATAAACAAATCCTTTTTCATTGAAGAAGCGGTGGATCGCAAAAGCCAGCGCATGCCGCACGCGGAACACGGCACCGAAAGTGTTGGTCCGGAAACGGAGATGCGCGATCTCCCGCAGGTATTCAAGACTGGGCCTGTTCTTGAGCTGAAGCGGATACGTGTCGGGATTACATTCACCGAGCACTTCTATGGTACGGGCTTTCACTTCTACGGCCTGCCCCTTGCCCAGAGATGCGACAAGCTGTCCCGTCACCTTGAGGGAGGCCCCCGGGGTTATCTTCCTGAGCAGCTCTTCATCGAAGGTCCCGAGCTCTGCTACTATCTGCAGATTGTTATTGGTAGAGCCATCATTGAGGGCGACGAACTGGTTGTTGCGGAAGCTCCGCACCCATCCCATAACTGTGACTTCCCGGTCGTCCGGCGTAGAGGCTAACAGCGCTTTCACTTTCACTCTTGTATTGAACATGGTCTTTTTACTTTGGTGGGCAAATATAGAGCAACCCTGGAAAAAGGGGGGCGAGAGATGCCGCCCATAATTTTTTTATGCCAAAATACCCCTGAAAGTCAGGAGTTTTTAAAAATTTTTTTTGATTTTTAGGTTTTATTAGTAAAATTGCAGTAGATTTAAGCTGGTCGGTTCTTTTTTCCAATGCTCACAGCTCATCAGTTTTAACTCATTCTGTTCATATTTAATCAAAATTCATTTCAACCATTTTCATTAAACAGACCTACTGTTTGAGAATGCTGTTCAACTCTCAAGTTATTTTATGTACGATATTCTCCAATTGAACGACATGCTCGTTCCTGAACTCCTCGACATTGCAGAACAGTTAAAGATCCCTGGCGCCAAGAAGCTGGACAAGCAGGAGCTCGTTTACAAAATCCTCGATAAACAGGCTGTTGCAGCAAGCGAAGGAAAATCCGAATCAGCCGACGCACAAGGTAAACGCAAACGCATCATAAAGGCCACAACGGCCAATAGCACCGAAGAGGCAATAGTAGAAAGCGACGAAGAAAAACCTAAGAAGGTAGAAGCAAAAAAAGAAACGCGCAGCAATAAGAAGGAAGAAAAGCCGATGATCAAGAAGGCGGCGCGCAAGAAAGACGAAGAACCTCAGGAGATCGCCGCAGCGCCTAAGGCGGCCATAAAGAGCCATCCCGCTCCGCACCGCGAAGCGGCCCCGCAAAGAGAGCCGGCATCGCAAAGGGAAACAGGACAGCGTGAGATTGCCCGCCGCGACGCGCCGCCAAGAGAAAGCGGACAGCAGCGTGATGGATCGCAGGGAGAAATTGTGCAGCGCGAAGCCCGTCGCGACGGACGCAATAACGAAGGACAGTATAACGACAGACAGCCGAACGACAAACGGCCGAACGATGGACAGCAGAACGAAGGACAGTATAACGACAGACAGCCGAACGACAAACGGTCGAACGAAAGCCGGCATAACGAAGGACAGCAGAACGATGATCAGAACCGTGACGATCGCAATGAAGAGCAGCCTGATCAGGACGAAAACTCATCACAGCAGGACGAACAATATGGTGTAGATGAAGGCGGCCGCGCCACCGATGCGCAAGGCCGGCTGTATCCCCAGCGTCGCAATGAGGTCTTCAACATCGAATTCGATGGTGTGATCTCGGCCGAAGGCGTTCTGGAAATGATGCCCGATGGCTATGGCTTCCTGCGCAGCAGCGACTACAACTACCTTTCTTCTCCCGATGATATTTACGTTAGCCCCTCTCAGATCAAACTATTCGGGCTTAAGACAGGCGACACCGTCTTAGGTTCGGTTCGCCCGCCTAAAGAAGGTGAGAAATATTTTGCCCTGCTGAAGGTCGAGACGATCAACAACAAAGGACCCGAAGAAGTTCGCGACCGCGTTCCCTTCGATTATCTGACGCCGTTGTTCCCTTTCGAGAAGATGACCCTGTTCACTACGCCCAGCGACTACTCCACCCGCATCATAGACCTCTTCACCCCTATTGGTAAAGGTCAGCGCGGTCTCATCGTCGCACAGCCGAAGACGGGTAAGACGATGCTGCTGAAAGCCGTGGCCAACGCCATTGCCAGCAACCATCCTGAATGCTACCTGATGATCGTCCTCGTAGACGAACGTCCCGAGGAAGTCACCGATATGGAACGCAGCGTAAAGGCCGAGGTCATCGCCTCTACCTTCGACGAGCCCGCGGAAAAGCACGTTAAAGTATCTACCATCGCCCTGCAGAAGGCCAAGCGCCTCGTAGAATGTGGTCATGACGTCGTGATCCTGCTGGATTCCATCACCCGCCTGGCGCGTGCGCACAACACCGTGGCCCCCGCTTCGGGTAAGGTGCTCTCCGGCGGTGTAGAAGCCAACGCCATGCAGAAGCCTAAACAGTTCTTCGGCGCTGCCCGCAAGATAGAGAACGGCGGTTCATTGACCATCCTTGCTACCGCGCTCATCGACACCGGCTCCAAAATGGACGAAGTCATCTTCGAAGAATTCAAGGGTACTGGCAACATGGAATTGCAGCTGGAACGCCGACTTTCCAACCGCCGCATCTATCCCGCCATAGACCTGGTAGCCTCTTCTACCCGTCGCGACGACCTGCTGCTGGAAAAAGAGGTGCTCCAACGCATGAACCTGCTGCGCGTCTACCTCAACGATATGAATGCAGAAGAAGCTATGAACGAATTATTGAAACGCATGCGCGGCACCAAGAGCAACGAGGAGTTCCTTGCCAGTATGAACAGCTGAACGGGCGCGCACGGCAAGCCGACCCCCGCTTCTAATAGACAACATCGACACTAGCTACACGAGCGCGTCGATCTTTTGTGCCAGCTTCCTGTCCTTTTCGGTGACGATATCGCCTGCACTATGTGTGGACAGGCTGATCTCTACAGTGTTATAGACATTGGTCCATGCCGGATGATGGTCCATCTTTTCCGCCGCCAGCGCGACGCGCGTCATGAAGGCGAAGGCCTGGGAAAAATCCTTGAATTCAAATTTCCGGTAGAGCGTGTTGTTTTTTTCTTCCCACATAAAAAGGAGATTAAAATATTAAGTGTCCCTTGTTTTTTATCTTCTCCTGCGCCAGCTCCGTGACCAGCTGTATGCCGGGTACGGTGCGAATGCAGTTCATCAGATGCAGCAGCTTTTCGTCCGTCACAGTATCGCCTTTAAGCAGCCAGAGAAAATCCAGGTGCTTGAATTCGGGCAGGAGGTATTCCCCGTCGAACTGGTTATTGTAGAGGAAGTGCTGCAGGGAGGTACCGCTCTCGCAATATTCATAAACGCCGAAGAAATAGATCCGCTGGCGCCGGCTAAGCTGGATCTCGATCTCGTTGTTGATGCGGAAGTCAAGGCGTAAGCGGTTATTCAGCTGCCAGCAGAACTGATAGTCCTTTACCGGGGCTACGAGTCCCAGCAAGCGGGTGTCTTCGAAGAACTCCCCGGTCATATCCTCCATGTTCAGCTTCAGCTTCATGATCCTGTTTTTACGAACGCCAGCCGTCCCCGGCCGTCGGCGCCTTCAACGATATCGTAAATGAATTTCACTACCTGCAGCTCCCCGGGGTAATTGATCTTGTCGGCGCTGTCTCCGGGCAGATGATATTCGGGATAGTCGCCGGTATAAAAGGACAGGACGGGGATCCCCTTGCGGTAAAAGGCTGCCTGGTCGCCGGTGCGGGTCGTGCTGCTGTCCTGGACCAGGGACAGGCCCTTTTTGTCCTTGGCCTCCCGGCAGATGCCCCACCAGGCGGGAGAGGTCCCAAAGCCGTTGATGGTAAGGGCATGGGAGCTGTCGCTCAATCGCCCGATCATGTCCATGTTTATCATGTAATTGATCTTTTTGGGGTCTACGGGCGGATGCGCCGCAAACCAGGCAGAACCGTACTGACCCTGCTCTTCCCCGGAAAAAGCGACGAATAGATAATTGTTGCCTTTCAGCCGGGAAGCCACCAGCGAACGGGCTAATTCTATAAGGGCTGCAACGCCGCTGGCATTATCGTCGGCGCCGTTGAAAACGACGGATCGGTCGCCGCTCCCCCGGTATAGGGTATTGCTGTCCTCGCCATGGCCCAGGTGGTCATAATGGGCCCCGATAACTACGGTGGAGGAGGCGCCATTGTCCAGCCAGCCCACTATGTTGTGGCCGGTGCGTTTCTTTTCCGAAAAAGCGACCCGCATCTTGATGTCTATGGATGCCGACTCGTCTTTAAGATATTTCCTTTTTGCCTCTTTGGTGATATAAAGGATAGGAATGACCGCGACTTCCCCCTTATCCCGGGGGTCGAAGGCCAGGTTATCCGCCGTTTTGGAAGAATTGTACAGGATGAGCGCCGTAGCCCCTTTTTTTGCGCAGGCGGCCGCCCGGGTGCGGATGGCGCCATGCAGATCGAAATGCGGATTGCCCGCCCCGGATTCCAACAGCTCGCGCAGATCCAGGAACCAGGGTACTCCGCTTTCCTGGAGGGCAATGGCCGGGGAACCCGAAACATTTCCTATTGCGCTGAAAGACAAGGGGAAATACTCCCGATTCAACAAAAAGGGGCGGTCATTCACCGTGAAAAAAGCGTCTGCGCTCACTTCCCGGCCCTGGTCGATGTCGAAGGCCTGCAGCCAGCCGTTGTTGTCGCCTTTTGGCTGAATGCCGGTCTTGCTGAGCTCGCTGCTGATATAATCGCTTGCCGTCTTTTCACCAGGTGTACCGGTCCTCCGGCCCTCCAGCTTGTCGTCGGCCAGATAGCGGATATGGGCTTGTATATTGGTGAGAAGGAGCTTGTCGTTTTTTTTCAGCTTTTGGGCGGTAGAGCCGGATGGGCTAAAGAGCAGGTAAGGGAGGGTCAGGATAGGACTCAGAAGTTTAATACGGAGGATCATGCTGGCGGTTTAACTGCCTCATAAAGGTAAGATGGATTTATTTTCTACACTCACCTTTTTTCCTTTAGTTTTGCAGATTGCCCTTTCCACATTGGGACAAGCTTCGATGGGGAGAAAGGGGTCCGTTAAAAAAGTATATGGCGTTACCGCACCTTATTAAGTATGTTTATACCAATGGGACCGATGAAGTAATTCGCCGGGGAAAAAAGATCCATGCCATTGGCTATGTAGAGCTTATCGAATACGATGAACTATTCGAATCCGTTACCTTCCGGGTAAAGGACGATAGCTATACCACCTATTATAAGGTGTATGTGCAGAAGTTCAAGGATGCCAAGACCCTTTCTATCCGATGCAGCTGCCCCTATAACCTGGGAGATATCTGCCGGCACGAGGCAGGGGCGCTTATCCAGCTCCAGGAGCTGTTGGACAGGAATATGCTGAAGGCGGAAGAAGTGCAATACGACCAGCGTCATACGGTCGTAAAGATGAAGTTCATCGACCTCAAGACCATCCGCCTGCTCTGCTCACCGCAGACGCTGGCCGACGCCGAAAAGTATCTTCGCGACCAGCGCGCCAAGATCGAATATGCCAAAGACGAGGTGGTAAAGGCTTCCGTAGAGATGGAAGACCAGGTGTACCAGGTCGTCCTCCGGAAAAACGAAGAAAGGAATTTTGATACCAGCAGCGACTACCCTGATGCTGCTCATCCCCTGTCCCTGCCCAAGGTGATCGTTTTCCTGCAACTGCTGCAAGCGCATGGCGCTTATTATTTTGAAAGCATCCGCAACTGGGACAAGGAAAAAAATAAATTGCTCGAGGCCTACGGCTATTCTCTTACAGACGATCTCAAGGGCAAATTCGAGTTCACCTATAAGGACGGCAAGCCCTTCCTGCGTGTGCTCGATGTGACGATCAAGCGGGTGGCGCCGATCGCCAGCAGCAGACCCCGGCTGATAGAAGCCGAATCTACCGACGCCGTCGTCGCCGAAGAAGAAAAGCCCGCTGGCAATGCCCAGCGCCTGGGTGTCGTCTTCAACTTCAACCACGAAAGCTTCCCGGGATTTGCCCTGGACGCCGTGGCAGGAGAAAGCAACGAAGAGCAGACGGCCTATTCCGCTAAGGTCGAACGCATGGATCTTAGCAAATTCGTAAACATCGACCCTTTCAACGAATTCGACAAGCAGATGGTCCCCTCTCTGCGCAAGATGCAAGTCGCGGAGATCAATAAATACCTTAACCGGAACTCCCCCTTCAGCGGCATCTGGGAGAACATCATCCATCACGAGGAAGACGACCTTCCCGAAGAGACCAAGAAGCTGATGGTTGAATACCTGCATCCCAAGCTCAAGAAGCTGTTCATAGAGCTGAGCGCGAACCCCTTTGTTTTTTACCTCAACGGACATAAGGCCTTCAAGACCGCAAACCTCCAGCCAGTGGGCCTCTCGCCAGATGTGATCACCCCCCAGTTTACCGTCACGGCGGAAAAGGACGGGTATGGCGTCGGCTGCTATGTAAAGATAAACGGCCAGCCGGTAGATGTAACCCGCAACGAGTGCAAGAGCTCGCTGCTCTTTTTTTACAATAACAACCTCTACCTCTGGAACAAGCCGGAAGACATCGCGCTGGTCGAGAAGTTCACAGGCAGAGAGAGCCAGGTCATTTCGAAGGCCGACTGGGCGGCGCAGCTAAAGGATTTCGTGCTGCCCCTTACGAAAGACTACCAGGTAGATTTTGACGGCGGCCTGATCCGGGAAGTAAGGGACGGCGACCCCGAAAGAAAGCTGCTGCTGCAGGAAAAAGGCGACTACCTCGTGTTCCAGCCCTTGTTTTCCTATAAAGGCTTCGAGACCCGGCCAGGCGGCAAGGACGAGATCGTCGTTCCGGACGGGGATCGGGTGCTCATCGTACACCGCAACAAGGAGGCCGAGCTGCAATTCTTCCGGAAGCTGGAGTCCCTCCACTCCGCCTTCATCCATCCGGAAGGCTCGCATAGCCTTGCCCTCAAGGGGGCAGACGTGCTCAAGAATAACTGGTTCTTCCTCTTCGTAGACGCGATGGAAGAAATGAAGGTACCCGTCTATGGCTTTGATGCGCTCAAGAATTTCCGCTTCAATACGGCCAAGCCGCAGACCAAGATCCATATCAGCAGCAATACCGATTGGTTCGATGCCCGTGTGGACATCGTCTTCGGCGATCAGAAGGTGACTATCGCCGATGTAAAAAAAGCCCTGGGCAACCGCCAGCAGTTCGTGCCCCTGCACGACGGCACGCTCGGTGTCCTGCCCGAGGAGTGGATCAAAAAATATTCCCTGCTCTTCCGTGTAGGCGAAGGCAAGAGCAACCAGCTGCGGCTGTCGAAATACCATATGAGCGTCATCGACGAGCTCTATGACAACCGAAACGAAGAAGAGCTGATCATCCGGCTGGAAGAAAAATATGAGCAGCTGCGGGAGTTCAACCGCATCCGGGAAGTGCCGCCTCCGGCCCATCTGGAACCCATCCTGCGGCCTTACCAGGTCCATGGCTTTCACTGGCTCAACTACCTTCAGGAAGTCAATTGGGGCGGTATCCTGGCCGATGACATGGGTCTTGGTAAGACCATTCAGGCGCTGTCCTTCCTGCAGCACTTCCGGGACGACAATGGACGGCTGAGCGCCCTGGTAGTTTGCCCCACCACGCTGATGTTCAACTGGGAGAATGAGATCCGCAAGTTCACCCCCTCGCTGACCTACCACATTCACCACGGTGGCGACAGGACGCGTAACAAGGAAGCGCTGTCCCAATACAATGTCATCATCACCACTTATGGCACCCTGCGCAGCGATATCAAGCTGCTGCTGGAGATGAACTTCGACTATGCTGTGCTGGATGAATCCCAGGCGATCAAGAATCCGAGCAGCAAGGTGACCAAGGCCGCCTGTCTCCTGCAGGCCAAGCACCGCCTTTGCATGAGCGGTACGCCTCTGCAGAACAACACCTTTGATATCTTCGCGCAGATGAACTTCCTGAACCCCGGCATGCTGGGAAGCCTGGAGTTCTTCCGCCAGGAATTCGCCGTGCCGATAGACAAATTCGGTGAACAGGACCGCAAGGAGCACCTGCGGAAGCTGCTCTATCCCTTTATCCTCCGCCGGACCAAGGAACAGGTCGCAAAAGACCTTCCCGAAAAGACCGAGACCATCCTATTCTGCGAAATGGAAGACGAGCAGCGCAAGGTGTACGAAGCCTACCGCAACGACTACCGCGATAAGATCATGGGCACGATAGAGACCCAGGGCATCCAGCGCTCGCAGCTCACCATCCTCCAGGGGCTGATGAAGCTGCGGCAGATCTGCGACTCCCCTGCCATCCTCAACGAATCCGACAAATATCCCAACCATTCCATTAAGCTGGACGAGCTGGCCCGCGAGATCACCGAGAACATCGGCGACCACAAGGCCTTGATCTTCTCTCAGTTCCTGGGAATGCTGGCCCTGATACGGGAAAGGCTCAAGGAGCTGGACGTCAAATTCGAATATTTCGACGGCAGCACGTCCGCCATCGAACGCGAACGGGCCATTCAAAGCTTCCAGAAAGACGACTCCTGCCGGGTATTCCTCATCTCCCTGAAGGCAGGGGGTGTGGGTCTTAACTTAACGGCAGCCGACTATGTATATATTGTCGACCCCTGGTGGAACCCCGCCGTGGAACAGCAGGCCATCGACCGGACCCACCGTATCGGCCAGACCAAGAACATCTTTGCCTATCGCATGATCTGTAAAGACACCATCGAAGACAAGATCCTGCAATTGCAGGAAAAGAAACGCATCCTGGCCCGGGATCTCATCGCCGATGACGATGGATTCGTCAAAAGCCTCAGCCGTGCCGATGTGGAATATCTGTTCTCCTAGGCATCGCGTCGATTTACCGATTAGCCATAAACCCATGGGCTCCCTTCACCCTTATGGCAGCTTTTTTTGCCACTGGTACCATGGCGGGTATGACTACCGGCCGTCAGACATTATTTTAGCAGACAATTTGCAAGGAATTACTATATGGGCAAGTATCTACTTTTAATCCTGATAAGCACGGTTTTATTCGCAACACACTCATTCTCACAGTCTAAGGTCAACGGTTTTGTGTCCGGTACCCTTATCGACACCACGGGTGGCAAGCAAACTCCTATGGGGAATGCCACGATTTCCGTCACCCCACTGGGCGGAGATTCCACAGATGCGCTATATACCGTTTCGGACAAAAGAGGAGACTTCACTATACGGAGCATCAGGGCAGGCCAGTATAAGCT